>NZ_RZPH01000297.1:0-5924 GCF_004022825.1 Mesorhizobium sp. M7A.F.Ca.CA.004.04.2.1 | reverse complement strand
GGGTCGGCGAACGGTGCGATCGGCCGCAGCCGCGCCGGCAGCTGCGGCACCGCCTCGGCTTCGTTCTCCGAGACATCGACCGTCAGCAGCGTCAGCCCCGCATCGGCCGGGCGGCCGGGACCCATCCAGCCACGGTCGTAGCCGAGCGTATCGAGGGTGATGGGGCCGGGCCTGTCGAAGGATGCGACCAACTCGAGGCGTTCGCCCGGGCTGAGCAGGATCTCGTCCGCCGCCACCGGCGCCGCGAGCAGCCCGCCATCCGTCCCGATGACTGTTATCGTCGCGCCGTCGAAGGCAAGCTTCAGGAACCGTGCGTTGGTGGCGTTGTAGAGGCGCAGGCGTCGCTTGGCGCCCTTTGCCACCGAGAGCCTGGGATTCTTCTGGCCGTTGACCAGCACGTGGTCGCCAACGCGGCCGTTCATCAGATCGCTCATGCTGTTGCTCGGTATCGAGCCATCGGCGGCAAGTCTGAGGTCGGTGAACACCAGCACCGTGTCGCCATATTCGGCCGGGATGGGATCGGCCTTGGCCTTGACGACGAAGGCGCCGGCAAGACCCCGATAGACCTGCTCTGCCGTCTTGCCGTGCGGGTGCGGG
Organism: Mesorhizobium sp. M7A.F.Ca.CA.004.04.2.1; assembly: GCF_004022825.1. Taxonomy (NCBI): domain Bacteria; kingdom Pseudomonadati; phylum Pseudomonadota; class Alphaproteobacteria; order Hyphomicrobiales; family Phyllobacteriaceae; genus Mesorhizobium; species Mesorhizobium sp. M7A.F.Ca.CA.004.04.2.1. Next base: position 5,327 of record NZ_RZPH01000297.1, on the reverse strand, counting down.
TGGTACCAATAGGAGCCTGCGGAGCCTTCCGGCAGCTCGAAGGCATAAACGCGCTCGGTGCCCGCCGCAACCGGATCCATCGGACTGCCGTCCTGGTCGGCGGGCACCGGCATGCCGTGCCAGTGGATGGTGCTCACCTCGTTATCGATGCGGTTGGCAAATGTGATCTCGACGCGGTCGCCTTCGAAGGCCTCGATCAGCGGCCCCGGGCTGATGCCATTATAGGCGAGGATCGGTGTGTCGCGCCCCTCGGCGAACCTCGCAATGGCCGGTGCCGCCGTCAGCCTCGCCCTGAGCAGGCCCGGCCGGTCGGCTTCGTTGGCAAGCACCTGCAGGGCGCGCAACGCCTGGCCTTCGGGCAGGGTGACCGCGTCTTGCACCATCGCGGCCATGTCGTGCCCGGCATGGCCGCCCATGCCGGGCATCGACATATCGTCCATCTTCGTCTGCGCCAGCGCACGCGGGCTCGCCAGAACCGTCGCCAGGCTTGCCGTCAGAAATCCGCGTCGATGCATTTCTCCGCTCCTTGCTCTCGATGAAAGGCCCGCCGGAAGACCTCGCGTGACCCTAAGGGTTCCAGCAGCTGGAAGGTCAAGTGAGATCGAGCAGTCGACGGTGACGATAGAAGCTGCGCTGGCGCACGATGTAGTGAGAGCCCGGACCCGCTGTCCGATCATGAACACCGGTCGTTCCGGCGAAGCCGCAGAGTTCTCAGCCCTTGCGCTCCTGAAGGCTGTTGCCGCCGTCGACCACCAGCAGCGCGCCATTGACATAGCTGGCGCCTTCCGAGGCCAGGAATGCCACCGCGGCGGCCACTTCATCCGGCCGCCCGGCCCGCGCCGGCGGCGTATGCAGGGCGGCTTGCCGCTCCATTTCGCTCGACGAGCCCGTTTCGATCCAGCCGGGAGCGACGGCGTTGACCGTGATGCCGTTTTTCGCCACTTCGAGCGCCAGTGTGCGCGTCAGGCCGGCCATGCCGGCCTTGGCGGCCGAATAGGCTGCCGTGCCTTCGAAAGACACCAGCGGGCCGGTGACCGACGCCACATTGACGATGCGCCCGTAGCCCGCTTCGACCATCGCCGGCAGAAAGGCCTTCGTGACGAGGAATGCCGTCTTCAGGCTGACGTCGATCCCCTGGTCCCAGTCGGCCTCGGTCATGGCGAGAAACGTCTTGTCGACCGATGGCGATGCCAGCGAGCCCATGCCGGCATTGTTGACCAGTATATCGACCGCCCCGACATCGGCCCGCAGCCGCGCGACATCGGCAGCGATGGTGAGATCGGCGACCACGGCCTTGGCATCGATGCCTTCTGCACGGAGCCCAACGGCGCGATCAAGCACACGCGCACTGGCACCGGTGAGAAAAACGGCATGGCCAGCATAGCCGAGCTGCCGGGCAATGGCAAAGCCGATGCCGTCGGCCGCGCCGGCCCCGGTGATCAAAGCGCGTTTGATGCGGGTATGGGGAATGGTCAAATCGGGCTCCGCTGGTTCCGCCTGTCGCGGTCTTACCACGCAGATTGGACGACGGCGCTGCGAAGATTTGCTCTGCAGCATTCTGCGCCGCTTTGCCGAGCTTCGTCCTGGTGACCCGCGTAGGCGCCGCCCGAATGCTTAGTCCATTGCGTGGCCGGTGTTGACCAGCCATCCTGCCACCGCCGTGCAGTCGCAGGCCGTCACTCGTTCCCGCCGTTCGGGTTGGAGCCCGCCATGACGCAAGTTGACACGCAACCGGACCTTATGCGCCCAATGTCATCCTCGATAGGTCACTTCCATGGCAGTCCTGCTGCGCTGAGGCGTGACCACAGGTTATTTCTAAACTCCGGACCGCGCGCTTGCTGCAATCGATCGACATACTCGCCGGTCAACCTGGGCGACTCGCGCGAGACGAACGACACGTCCTTCCGCGCAGACTCGAGATCGCCCATCCCCATGTATGATGCAGCCCGCAGGAGCCGTGCCCAGTGGTATTCAGGCAGGACCATCAGAAATCGATCAAACGAGGCAGTCGCGGCGTTATAGTTCTCCCCGGCGTATTCGGCATCGCCCCTGAACAGAAAGATCGGATGATAATTCGGACTGAGAAGGTTGGCCCGCGCGAAAGCTGCCTGTGCACCTTCGAGATCTCCGGCGTAAGTTAGCCCAATTCCCAGCCAGGTACGGCACTCTGCATCGTTCGGATTGAGTGCGATGGCCCGCCACAGGCAGCCAAGGCCCGTCTGCAAGTTTCCGAGATAAGTCTCGGCCAATCCGAGAGCACTGTGCAGAGATGCTTCCCGGTCATGGCCACAAAGTCCGGCCCGAGCCTCATCACCAGCCCGGCGAAAGGCCTCGATGGGTTCAATGGACCATCCGTTGAAGCAGGAGTGGAAATCGACCCAGGCAAGAGTCTCCCTTATCAATGCATGCTCTGGCTCGGCGGCGAGGAGCCTTTCACAGAGACGCCGCGCTACGACCATGCCTTTCGCCGTCGGCCGTTCGACGTGGTAAAACGCCTTCAGATAGAGCTTGTGGTGCTGAATTGCTTCCTCGAGGGCGGGCGGGCCTGCCGCGTGCTTCATCAACACCTGGAAGAGGTTTCCGCTGATCACGCCTGTCAATTCGTCATGCGATGACGTCTGGGCGAGATCATATCTTGCGCTCCAGACCTCGACTTCCTCCTCGGCGTCCACGAGATGCGCGAAGGCGTGCATGGCTTTGTCTTGGCTATGGACCGCGACCTCCAGGACATAGTTGGCTCCCGTGGTCCTGCCGATTTCCTTGACAGTGAGATGCCGCTTCGCGAGCGCGAACATTGTGGCCGCTGCGACGATTCCGATCTGGGAGAAGCGTCCGAGCTCTGCGGTCAACGCGCGCGTCAATGCATCCGCATCGGTCCTTGTTTTGCCGAACTGACCCTTGACCGGCATCACCGCCAGCCGCGGTTTTTCGCTTTGATGGGGTGACAGCCCGCCTGGCCTGGCGCCGGAAGCGCCGGCAAAGTACGCCGCGAGCCCGATCTTGGTCCGCACCCCAAGTTTTCCGTAGATGGTCGCAAGGTGAGTGCGAACAGTGGCCGGAGCAATGAAAAGCGCCTTGCCGATCTCCCGATAGGTCAGGCCGGCGGCAAATTTTTCCGCGACCTCGCGCTCACGACCCGACAATGCGACAAGCGTTTGAGCTTTCGAAGCGCCGAGCACCATTGTGGACCCCCGTCCTTGGAAACCCCTCCGTAGCCGAAGAATGCTACAGAAGAATGCTACAAATGCACGAGGCCGAATACCGCATCTGCCCGATTCCGCCGCAGGCTCGCACGGCGCAAGCTTCCCCGACGGCAACAAACAATCGGCTAAGGGGGGTTCCATGCGTCCTGTATCCATAGTGCTGGCATGCACGGCCTTGGGCTATTCCGCCCAACCGTCACCTTCTTTCGCAAGCGGGTGCCGACAGTTGCTGGAATCAAACGTGAAAATCGCCAGCGTGCATGCCTATGCCAGCATCTTGGCCAATGCTGCCCGCAACGGCTGGAACTACACGCCTGAATCGATCGTCAGCGGCTCGAAGCGTCACTTCGAGGAGATGAGTCTCCAGTTGATCGCAGCCGGTTATGAGATTGTCCCCGCCAACGCTCACCCGCACTGCGCCAATCTGAACAGGGCGGAAAACGACGAGAGCACGATGACGACCGAGCCGAACACCTAAGGAAGCCCGATCGACCGCGGTCTGATCTAAGCTGGTCTCACCGCGCGCCACATACACCAGCTTTTGTCGAAACATCGAAATGTCGAAGGTGCGGGCCAACTGTCTGCTGCTCGGATCGAGATGATCCAGCACGTCTTCTGCGTGCGCTGCCTGATCGCGGGGTTCGTTATCAATGATCATGCATGACCTTCCCGATGCCGCCGGAGAGCCGGGCGACACTTCAGGCCTGTCGCGTTTCGCCGCGGCAATCCGTTCACGCATGGTAGGTCCCGGAGGATATTACAATCTCGGCAATGGGCTCGGGCTGGCGACGGGCGTCATGGTCCAGATCGTTGCCGTGCCGCCGGGTTCCGCCGTGAGTGGCCATGCCGCGCTCCTCGATTATTTCGTTGGCAGCATCGCTGCCCTGTCGCTCACCCTGGCCACGCTGGTCTTCTTCTGGAGCGGCGAGATCTACTGCCGCGCATGGGCCAGGAAGCCGTCCCCAGACGTGTCCCTAAACCGCCTTGGCGACATGACGTCGGGGGTCGGGGCGATCGGACTCGGCATCGCCCTGTTCCTGTTCGGCGAACCTGTGCTTGCGGCGACCTCGGGCTTGCTGCATGCGCTCGGCAAGTTCGGCAGCGCCTTCGAGGACGGCAAGCCGTTGCCCGGCTGGCCAGCCAGCTGGCCCAATCCGTTCCGGAGTGCCGTTCTGGCCAGCCGTCTGCCGCCGCTGGTCTCGGCCGCGGTGGGGAGCGGCGGTGCCCTGCAACTGGTATGGTCGGGCGCTTCCTGGACGCTCGTCGCAGCGCCGCTGACATTGCTTGTCTGCTATCTGCTTTGGGCCAAGGCAGACCTGTTGCTGCTGCTCCAGGAGGTGCGAGCCGGGAGCGCGCCGGCATCGTCCGCCGGCAACCGAGATCGAACGTGACGGCCCATGTCGAAGACAGAGGCCCCTGCTTGCAGGCGCCTTTGGGGGTTTGGCAACGTCGCGCAGAAGACCGTGCTGGATCATCTGCAGCATCAGAAGACTCTTCCGGAGTTGAAGCGCACCAAATTCGAGGTGCGGGCGAGGGCCGGAGCGAGAGCGCGCCTCATCCCGCCGATCAGCATGTATGAGAACGCGAGGAATCGGCGGCAGTTGAAAACGGCCTTTTTTCGGACAGTCATTCCCTAGGTTTTGCGTTGGGAGCCGACAACACCAACACCGGTGCCTCATGCGTGTACCCAGCGACCGCGATGACCGCCAGCCCGATCCGTGCGAATCTGATCGAATCGTCTGTTGACCAACAGGCGGGCCACCATTCGTCAGGAATTCATGCCGATGCGGTTGATTGGCGAGGCCTGAAAGGCAAGCAATTTCAGCTGGATGGAATGGCGCGCCCGAAGAGATTCGAACTCCTGACCCCCAGATTCGTAGTCTGGTGCTCTATCCAGCTGAGCTACGGGCGCGCAACAGGCCATGCTTTCCATGACCCCGCAATCCGATCGTAAACGACCGGTCGCGACGAGACGTGTTCCCTAGCGACTGAATTTCGGAAAAGCAAGCCGATCCGGCAAAAGTTTTGTCACAAGTGCCTTGGCCGGCGATGAAGGCTGGGATTCCGGCGCCTGGCAACGGTCCGAAGTCGAGCCGGTTCCTGCTCATTGGAGACCCAGCGCTC
>NZ_RZPH01000296.1:0-5927 GCF_004022825.1 Mesorhizobium sp. M7A.F.Ca.CA.004.04.2.1 | reverse complement strand
GTTTGCACCGATGCGAGCCGTCGTTGTCTCGGTCAGCACCGTCACAGCGACCGAACCGGCGACCGCCGCCTGCGCGGAAGCAGCGCCGGCGGCTGCGATGATCAGCACGTCATCGGTGGAAATCGCCGATACGGAGAGGCCGTTTGCGCCACCGGTGACCACGTCGGCGTCGCCATAGAGCTCCGCCTTTACATCGTCGAGATGGACAAACACCGTTCCGGAAATACCGATGCCGGCGCTTTGGCCGAACGCCGCCGCGCCAGCCAGCAGGAACACGTCCGCGTCGCCGGTCGCCGTCACGGAGACATCTCCGCCGGCGCCCAGATGCGATTTGTTCAGCGTGCTGCCGGCCTCGACGAAGGCCTGGGTCGATGTGTCGAGGTAAAGCACGCCGACCGATGCCGCGACGCCGGCCGAGCCGCCGGCGCTGCCGCCGAACGTCGCCGCGATCGAGGTGATGTCGTCGAAGGAGTCGGCATTGATGATGATGTTGCCGGCAGTCGTATCCAGATCCGCGCCACCACCCATCCAGGCGCTGGTGTTGCGCGTGATCACCTGCACGTCCAGGCCGATGCCGACGCCGGCATTGCCGTTCAGCGTGAGGCCGATGCCGCCCGCCCCGCTGACCACGGTCAGCAGGTCCGTCGCCTCGATCTTGATGCCGGTTCCGGCTTCGAGGTCGGAGTTGTCGTTCACCGACGCGTGCGTCTCCATGAAGATCACGTTGACGCTGGACGAGCCGCCGACGGCAAAGCCGCCCGACGCACCGGCGATGCCGGCGGCGAAGCTGGTGACGGCCAACGAGCCGATGACCGGCAGGTCTTCCGAGATCGGCAGCAGTTCGGCATGCGAGGTGACGTTGATCGCGCCCTGCGCTTCAGCGTCGAGATTGATGCCGGTCTGCGCCTTGGTGTTGAGATCGTTGACGATGTTGACGGTGACCGCGATACCCACGCCGCCACCGCCGCTGCCGGTGCTCAAAGCCGCACCGCCGGCCAGGTTCTGCATTTCATTGAGACTGACGGCGCCGATCTCGATATTGCCGGTGTTGGCGTCGAGATCGACATTGTCGCCGACCGATGCCAGCGTGTCGACATCAAGATAGTTGACGCCAACCGAGCCGCCGACCGCGGTGTTTTTCGACACTGCGCCGGAAAGGGCGCGCGCCTGGAACGTGTTCTTTTGTCCATTGCCGGTCGCGGCGCGGACCTCGATCGATCCGGCGGTCAGATCGGCGTTTGAACCGATCATCGCATTGTTGTCCAGCAGCACGATGTTGAGGCCGATCGCCGCGGCAACGCCGGTGTTGGAACTGGTGTTCGTGGACGTCGCTGTGGCCAATGCCCGCGCGTCGGTCGTGCTGATCGCCTCGACCTTCATCGCGCCTGTGCCGGCGATCGTCACATCGCCGGCGATCTGCGCCTGGTTGTCCGCATCGAGGAAGTTGACGGCGATCGTCGCTGCCACATTGGTGCCGCCGGAGCCGTTGCCGCCCTGCGTGCCCTTGCCGGTCTGCGCATTGCTGTTGCTGTCGGCCTGGCCAAGGCTGCTGCCGCCGCTCTGCGAGGGCGTCTTGGTGCCGCCGCTCTGGTTCTTGGCCATCTCGGTCTGGTTGGTCGTCTCCTGATCGGAGCTGGCACTGTCCGTTGTGCCATCGGACTTCTTGGTGGATTGGCCCTTCGAACTCGCCTTGGACTCTGCCTTGGTGTCGAGCATCGAGGTCGCGGTGATCGTCACCGTGCCGACGTTCTGGAAATTGCGGCCGAGGAAAGCGTCGTTGGTGACTTCGCCGATATTCAGCGCGATCGACGCGCCAACGCCGACGCTGCTGCCGGCGGCTTCGCCATCGGCAAGCGTGTGAACCGTACCGGTGTGCGACGCTTGCGCGGCCAAATTGCCCGTCAGCGTGATCGTTGCGCCGCCGCCGGTGCCGATGTGCGCATCCGTGTCGTTGTCGAAATAGGCGACAGCGATCGCGCCCCCGATGCCGGTTGCGCCCTCGGCGCCGGCCTTGGCCGTCGTCGTCAGCGTATCATTGGATGTCGCGGTGACGGTGAAATTGCCGGTCGTCCCGCTAACCGTCTCGCCGTTCTCGATGCCGGCAAACGTGGTGTTCAAGCCGATGCCGAGCGCGATCGACGCGCCGACGCCGACGCTGCCCGAGCCGCTTCCGGCCCCGGAGGAGGTCGCCGTCGTTGTGGTTACAGTCGTGTTGATCGCCGTGAGCAGAACATTGCCGCCGGTCAATGTAACCGTCGCGGCGCCGCTTGCTGGCTGATCGGCATGGTCGAGACCAATCACGCCAAGCGTGTCGGTATCGGCGAAGCTCAGCGCGAACGAACCGGCCACGCCGATATCGCCGCCGCTGGCGCCGGAGGTCGACTCGGCGCCGAAACGATGCGTCACGTCACCGCCGACGTTCTTCATCTTGGCTTCGGCTTTCACCCCGTCGGCCGTAATGATGCTGCCAGCCCCGATCGACGCCTCGTTGCGCATCGTCGCGATATTGATCGCCACTGCGACACCGACAGCGGTGCCGCTGTCGCTCGTCTTTGCGGTGCCATCGGCTTTCGCCGTCGCGTCCATATTGTTGGACGATTGTAAATTGAGTTCACCGACGCCAGCGCCATCACCGGCAACAACCGTGCGCCCGTCATTGATCGACGCCACCGCCAGTGACGACGAGACATTGAGGGCAAGCGCTGCCGCGACGCTGACATCGCCGCCGCCGCTTCCACCTGAACTGTTGGCCGATTTGCTGGCGCTGTCGCCATCATTCGACTTGCTGTTGGCCAGACCGACTTCCTTGTCCCGTTGCTCGTCGGCCTTGGTGTTGCCGTCCTCGTCTTTCTCGGCGCCAGCGGCACTCGCAATCGACTCCGCCTTGCTGGAACCGTCATTGGCGGCCGACAGACTGATCGATCCGTTCGAACGAAGATTGCGGTTCGATGTCGAGAACGCACGGTTGTCCACGAAGGCAAGCGCGATCGCCGCGCCGATTGCCGTCGAGCCGATGGCATCCCCATCGGCCAGCGTCGTGCTCACGCCGTGATTGCTGGCGCTGGCCGACAAATTGCCGGTGATGTCGAGTTCGCCGCCGGAACCGATTGACGACTCGGTGTTGTTGTCGATGACGTCGATCGCCACCGCACCGCCGATGCCAACATCGCCGCCTTCCGCGCCCGCTTCTGCCTTGGTGGCAGCTGTATGGTTGCCGGTCGCAATCATGGTGATAGCGTCGCCGGCAACGATGGTCGCGTTGTCGCGGATCGACGCCGAGGTGGAATTGTCGACGATGGTCAGGGCGACCGAACCACCGATGCCGAGTTCGCCCGCGGCGCCGCTCGCGTCGTCGGGAACCGCATCGGTCACGACGTTGGTGGTGGAGTTGGCGGTGAGCGACAGATCCGCGCCATTCAGATTGATCGAGGCGTTTGCCGCGACGTCGGCGGAAGCCTCGGTGATGACGATATTGATGGCGAGCGAACCCGCGACCTGCGTCTTGGAGCCCTCGCCGGCGCCGGAAGTCGCCTGGGCGATGAAGCTGTCGCCGGCCGCAATCGTGGCGCTCAATGACACCGCGCTCGCCGACAGCGACGAGGCGCCGCCGAGATAGCTACGCGTCGTGACGTCGGCGATGCTCAGCGCTACTGCAACGCCGATGCCGGTAGCGCCGTTGGAGGAAGAGTTCGTGTTGGTGCCGTCCGCCGTCGCCGTCACCTTGTCCGTCGATTGCGCGGTCAGCGTGATCGCGCCACCGGATGTGAGGGTGGAGGCCTGAACGAAGGCTTCGGTGGTCGGCCGATAATCCGACACCGTCACCGCGCCGGCAAAGGTGATATCGCCGCTGCTGGTCGTCGCCTTGTCGGACGTGATGCCGTCCTTATTGGGGTCCTTCAGGCGCTCCTCGGATTCGTTGTCACCGCCCGCACTTTGGTCCGATCCGCCTGCCGTCGACTTGGCGATCGTCGTGATATTGCTGATCAGCGTTGCGCCGAGCGCGATCGAATTGGGTGTATCGCCGGCATTCGCGCCAATCGTCGAACCGCCCGAGACATTGGCGCGGGTCGTCGCATTGACTTCTGAAACCGCAACGCTTGCGCCCTTGCCGCCGCTACCGCCATCGGCCTCGGTGGTCATCGTCAAGTTGCTGGTTGCAGTCAGCGACACCGCGCCCGAGACGCTGAGCACGCTGCCCGCGAGCACTTCGGTGATCGCGTCGCTGACCAGAACGGTGACGGAAACCGCTGCATCCTTCTTTTCATCGTTGTCGGAACCGGCGTCGGACTCGTCCTTCGCGGTCAGCGTGACGGTTACGGTGCTCGACGCCGACAGGCTGGCCGCGGTCACATTGGTGCTGCTGAACTTGACCCGCGCTTCGGGCAGGATCGTCGCGATGACACCCGCGAGCGGCCCAACTTCGAAAGTCTCAGCCTCGACATTGGCGGTCGCGGTTGCAGTGAATTGAGCCGCGCCCGTCACGATGATCGTGGCGCCGCTCAGGTCGATGATCGCCTCCGGGGTCGCGAAATACGCGCCACCCGTGATTTTTCCATCGTCCGCCGCCGCTGCTGTCAGGGTCATCGAACTGGCGTTTATGGTGCTGGAAACGCTGATCTTCTCGGCATTGACGGTAACTGCGCCGGCAGTCAGCGTCCCGGAGATCGTCACCTCGTCCTTGCCGTCCTGGCCATTGATGATGAGTGCGGTTGAACCGAGGTTCACCGCATTGATCGTCAAGGTATCCTTTGAAAGAATCGGAATGCCCAGATCATCGCCGAGATTGATGGTCAGGCTGGTGCTGGGTTTGTTGAAAGTGATCGACTCGAATGTCGAAATAAGAGAATCCGACGACAGCGTCAGCGTCGCGCCATTGTCGGTCAGAGTCGCTTCATCGTCGGCATTGCTGGTTGTGATGACCCGGTCCGCGACGACACTGTTGTCGATGATCGGTTCGAGCCCGTCATAGCGGAGCACGACACCGTCACGCGTGATTGTGCCCGACGTCTGGCCAGTAGCTGCATACTTCACCGAGGCGAAGGTGCCGCCGTCGAGAACCATGCTGTCGAAGCCAGCGTCGCCGCCAGCCATGACGCCACTCAATCTTCCGGCCGCACCAACAAAAAAGGTGTCCTCGTTGCCAGCGGAACCGATCAGGTTCTCGACCGTAACGAAGGACACCCCAGCAACATCACCTGAACCCTCGCCAGTGAGATGCCAGTCGGTGTCCCGCGGGGGGCCGACCACGGCGTCGCTGCCGGCGCCGCCGCTCAACACCACCCTGCCAGCCAAAGCAGGGTCGATCTCGCGCAGCACAAAGCTGTCGTCGCCCGCGCCCGCGTCAACGGTCAGCGAGACCGCCGGAGTTGCGAACTTGTAGGCGATCAAATTGTTAAATGTTCCAGCGTCAAGCACCGACAGACCGTCATTGGAATCATCTGAACTGCCGATGCGGATCACCCGCGCTTGCCCGGAAGTGTCGGCATAAATGCGCTGGCTGGCCGTCGTATCGTCCTCGACCGCGCCGACGTTTGCCAGGCCAATGCTATGGGTCAACGCTCCGGCTTGCGCGGTAATGCTACCTGACAGGCCGGTGTCGGTCGCCAGCCGCACGGCGTCGAAGCTGCCGCCGGTCATGGCAAGCGTGTCGTTGCCGGCACCACCGTCGAAGCGCACGTCGAGCGCCGCCAGGAAGTTTTCGCCGAAGTCGATGGTGAGTTTGTCGTCGGCGTCGGTGCCGCGCACCACGATATAGTCGATCTGCTGCACGTTGCGCTGGTCGATCAGCGTGTCCGACTTGTTGTCATAGATCTGGATCGCCTGGATCAGATTGTCATAGCGCAGCGAATAGTCGGCGCCGGCCAAGTCGTTCATGTCGACTGCGAAAGGCAAGATGTCGGCCGACAGCAGATAACGCGGTTCAAGCG
>NZ_RZPH01000295.1:5371-5955 GCF_004022825.1 Mesorhizobium sp. M7A.F.Ca.CA.004.04.2.1 | reverse complement strand
CCGCTTCGCCGGCTACAGGCTGGAGCCGGACACCCGCAAGGTGACGGACGCGCAAGGCGTGGCCGTCGACCTTACGGGCGCAGAGTTCGACCTCTTGCAGGTGTTTCTCGACCGCCCCGGCCGGCTTTTGTCGCGTGACCAGCTTCTCGACCTGACGCAAGGCCGCGAGCGCGACCCGCTCGAGCGTTCGGTCGATGTGCTGGTGAGCCGGCTACGCCGCAAATTTTCCGACACCGGCGACGGGCCGCTGTTCAAGACCGTGCGCAATGGCGGCTACCAGCTCACCGCGCGCGTCGAGACCGTGGAGAGCCAGGCGTGAATTCGCTGCGCCGCCGTCTCATCCTGCTGCTGGTCGCCTCGATCGTCGGCGTCGTCGGCCTGGCGACGGCCGCCGTCATCAGCGTGCGCGGCGGCGGACCGCCGCCGGAACTGACCGTGCCCTGGATTGCCCAACAGATGGAACTGGTGGTGCGGCTTTTGCCGGGGCCGGTCCCCGACGTCCTGCGGGTGCAATTCGCCGACCATCCGGCGGGCGGCAAGATGGCTCGTGCGGAAACGGCGATGCTCAATGACATCCCTGTCTC
>NZ_RZPH01000295.1:0-5361 GCF_004022825.1 Mesorhizobium sp. M7A.F.Ca.CA.004.04.2.1 | reverse complement strand
CGCCGCCGTGGCCTCGGCTTTCCGGCGGTCGTCAACGAGAAGGCGGACGAGCCCGGCCAGATCGCATCGATGCACCTGCCTGACAGCCGCTGGGCGATCATGGAGGTGCCGCACCTCAAGCCGCCGCGTCGCGAATGGCTGGTTCTGGCCGGCTGGATCTCGCTGATCGTCGCCGGCGCCACGGCGGTGTCGGTCTATTTCACCTCGGTGCTGATCCGCCCGCTCGAGATGCTGGAGGCCGCCGTCTCCAAGATCGGATCGGACGGCGTGCTGGCGGCGGTGCCGGAAGTGGGCTCGGCCGAGGTCAAGGCCACCGCGCATGCGCTGAACCAACTCTCGTCGCGGCTGCGGACCGCCATGGAAAGCCGCATGCGGCTGGTCGCCGCCGCCGGCCATGATCTGCGAACGCCGATGACGCGCATGCGGCTGCGCGCCGAATTCCTCGACGACGAACGCGACAAATGGCTTCACGACCTCGACGAACTCGACCGCATCGCCGACAGCGCCATCCGTCTGGTGCGCGAAGAGGTGAACCAGGACGCCGTCGAACCGGTCGACCTGGCAAAGACGGTGCGCGATATCGAAGCCGAGATGGCATCGCTCGGCCATGCCGTGTCGATCGGGCACCTGGACAAGGTTTGCGTGCGGGCCGGCGCGCTTGGCCTGCGCCGCGCCTTGCGCAACCTGATCGTCAACGCCGCCACCCATGGCAAGGCGTGCCGCATCGACCTGGCCGCAGCCGACAATCGCGCCGTGCTGACCATATCTGACCATGGCCCGGGCATACCCACGGAACTCCTGAACAAGGCGTTCGAGCCCTTCTTCCGCGTCAACCCCGGCCGCCTGCAATCCGTCCCCGGAGCCGGTCTTGGCCTCGCCATCGCCAAGGAGATCATCGAGCGCTACGGGGGCACGGTAACGCTGGAAAACCGCCCGGGCGGCGGGCTGGAACAGACGGTGGTGTTCGACGCGGTGTAACGGTTAGCGGTCAGCCGAGTAATCGGCGTTGACGAAAAAACAGAGACGATGCTGCACCGCGCAAAGCCAATGTTCCAAATCATATCTCCACGGAGCCAGGACCGAACCCATATAGCCAAACTATAGATTCCAAAATTTCTTGCGACTTCACAAAGAACTAGGCTCTCAAGCCAAGAGCTCCCCTCAATCAACCGGGGCGGGAATATCGGCACAATTTAAACGCCAAGGTTTAATTCTGAGGAAACTCGCCAGAAATGGCGAGAACCGGCCGGTTTTGTCAATTTTTAGCACTTGCTCACATAAGTATTTCAGCCGGGTAGATATTTTGTGTTGCGCTGCACAATGCCGTAGCCGAACGATGTCCTGGGGGGACTCGTTTGCGACTGGACATACGCCGTGGAGGATTCCGCCAGGTTGACCAGCTTGAGTTGTCCGTCCGTCGATTTCGAGCCCGGCCCGGCCGTGCTCGCAATGCGCGGATTTGCGGGTGCCTTGGCGGGTCTCGTCCGCCTTAGCCTGCCGCTCGAAGCGGCCGGCTGGCGGCCTCATCGCGGATATCACGCCGGCGGAAGCCGCTGATGGGAAGCGCCCGTGACATCCAACTTGATGCGTTGAGAGCTATCGCCGTAACGATGGTGTTGTATTCCCATTTCTTCGCGGAGGGACCTTCGTTCTGGGGCCATATCGGTGTGCGGCTGTTCTTCGTGCTGAGCGGCTTCCTGATCACGCGCCTGCTCCTGGAGGCGCGCTCGGCCACCGAATTCGAAACCGGCCCGGCGCTGCGCTCCTTCTACATCCGGCGGATGTTGCGGATATTCCCGCCCTATTTTGCCGTCCTGGGTTTCGTCTGGCTGGTCGACCTGGATCAGTCCAGGGGGTCGCTGGTCTGGCATGCGCTTTATCTGTCGAACTTCTGGTATGCGCTGCACAATAACTGGAACCCTTGGGTGCTGGGCCATTTCTGGAGCCTGAGCATCGAGGAGCAGTTCTATCTTGCCTGGCCGCTGGTCGTCCTGCTGGCCCCACGCCGCCGCTTCGAGGCCATCTGCATCGCCGTCATCGCGCTGTCGCTGGCCTATCGCTTCTATTGGCCGATCACCGCCACGCCGACGCTGACGCGCGACCTGCTGCCGCCGGCATCCATGGATGCGCTGGCGTCGGGCGCGCTGCTTGCCTGCTGGCATTTTAGGGGCGCCGGCCTGCCGCACTGGATGCGGCTGGGCTGGCCTGCCTTCGCGGCCGCATTCCTTGTCATCGAGTGGTTAGTCCCGGAGCCCGCCGATCCGACACTGGAATGGGCCCGCTGGCTGCTGCGGGAAGTCCTGCCCCTGGTGCCGCTGATGGTCATCGTGGCAGCCTGTTCGCGCGGCCTTGGCGGCATCCTGGGCAGGCTTGCCGAAGTGCCGCCGCTGCTTGGCCTCGGCCGCATCAGCTACGGCGTCTATCTCTATCATCCGATATTGCTGTCGCTCGCAGTCAAGGCGCAGCCCTGGATTCCACTCAACGTCTCGGAGCAAGGGCCAGGGCGATTCCTGGTCGCGGGCGCCGCCACGATTGTCGCCGCCTGGATTTCCTGGGTGGTTTTCGAGAGGCCGCTCAACAGCCTGAAGCGCTACTTCCCCTATGTCGCGCGCACCCGCTCTGCACAGGGCAGCCATGATGGCTGGCTCGCGACGGCGGCCGTCGGACCGCCCGATGGCCGCACACCGGCGCTCGAACTCCAGCGCACGGATGCAAGACGATGACCGCCGCGCCGCTCGTCTCCGTCCTGTTGCCGGTCTACAATGCCGGCCCCTATCTCGCCGCCGCGCTGGGAAGCGTCCTGCGGCAGGATCACAGTCGCCTGGAGATCATCGCGATCGATGACGGCTCGACCGACAATTCGCTCGAGATACTCGAGCGATGCCAAAAGGCCGATAGCCGCATTTCGATCGTCTCGCGCGAAAACCGCGGCCTCGTCGCGACGCTCAACGAAGGGCTGGCGCTCGCCCGGGGCGAACTGGTCGCACGGATGGATGCCGACGACGTCGCCTATCCCTGGCGTCTGTCGCGCCAGGTGGCGCTGTTCGAGCGGCGGCCCGAACTGGGCTTCTGCGGCGCCGGCGTCGACATGTTGATCCGCGGCCGCATCGCCATCGGCAGGCCCGATCCGGTGTTCAAATTCGGCCGCATCCCTGTATTGGCGATGTTCTTCACGATCTTCATGCACCCGACGGTCGTCTACAACAGGAAGGTCATCGACGACAGCGTTCTCCACTACGACCCGATCTACAGGCACGCCGAGGATTTCGATCTTTTCAGGCGGCTGGCCGGCCGTTACCCGGCAGCCATGATGCCCGAAAACCTGGTCGTCTACCGCGTCCATGAGGCAAGCGTGACCAGCCGGCACGTCAAGGAGATGCGCAGGACGCATTTGCGCATCGTGGCCGAGAACCTTGAGCGCGAGGGCCTGGCGCAGGCCACGCGGGACCTGCGCGACATCGGCGATGCGGTCAGCCACGACACGGTCGCCCGTGCGGCCAGCTTCATCGTCGCGCTGGAGGAGGAAATCCGCTCGCTGCCGGCGGCGACGCGGCCGAGCTTCGAGGCTGGCGCGCTGAACCTGTTCTATTTCCTCTACCAGCTCGTCGCCGACGAAAAGCAGCCGGCGCTGACGCATGAATTGCTGACGCGGACCGCGAAATGGAACGCCATCCGGCGCCGCGAGCAATATGCGCTGCGGCCCGGCGCCTGGGCGCCCTGGCTCAGCCTCGCCTCGCTGTCGGCCGCCAGACAAGCCGATGCCATGGCGTACTTCTTCAAATCCGCGCCCGCCGCGGCGGTTCTGGCGTCTCATCGGTTGAGTTAAAGGCATGATCGTCAAAGCCCACCAAGCTCTGCAGCGCGATCGTTCGACGGCGCTTGACCCTGCCCCGACCGGTCGCGGCCGTGACCGATCGGCGCCGGAAGTCAGCTTCATCATCTGCACCCGCAACCGCGTCGCGGTGCTCGATGCCTGCATCAAGTCGGTGCAAGCCGCTTGCCGCGCACATGCCGGATTCGCCGCCGAACTCGTGGTCGTCGACAACGGTTCGAGCGACCGCACGGCCGAACGCCTGGCCAGCATCGCCGCTGCATCGGACATTCCGTTCACGCCCGTCTGCGAGCCGCGCCCCGGACTGGCGGCCGCGCGAAACGCCGGGCTGCGGCGCGCGCGCGGCCGTGTGCTGGTCTTCGTCGACGATGACTGCGCGGTCCATCGCGACTATCTGCGCGATCTGGAGCGACACTATGCGTCCGGGGAACAATGGCTCATCCGGGGCGGACGTGTCGAGCTTGGCGATGCCAGGGATTTGCCGTTCACCATCAAGCGGTCGTGGGCGCGCGAGCGGCTGACGCCGGATGTTCATCCCGGCGGTTTCGTGCTGGGCTGCAACATGACGATGCACCGCGATGTCGCGGCCCGCATCGGCTATTTCGACGAACGCTTCGGCGCCGGCGGACCATTGCGGTCGGCAGAGGATACCGATTACCTCGTGCGCGCGATGCTGCTCGGCATCGCGGTCGAGTATGTGCCTGATATGACGATATTCCATCATCACGGCCGGCGGGATCGCAAAGCCATCGAAAAGCTGCACCGCGACTACAGCCTGGGCAATGGCGGGCTCTGCCTGAAGCATGTTCGCCACGCGCCCTGGCTGCTTCGCCATTTCTACTGGGCCGCAAGAGGGGCTATCAGGGAATTGGCGGGAGGACCCGCCTTCGATCGTGAACTCAACCTGCCGCACTGGCCGATCGTCGCCATGAATTTGCTCGGCGCGGCCAGGTTCGCGGTTCTCCTGCTGGCCAGACGGCCGCGGGCCGAGCCGGTGCGGCAAGATCAGCAAGCCAATGCCCAGGCGAGGTGAAACGCTATAATGCCGATGCTGCCGCCAAGCCTGCCGATGCTGTTCCGGGCGTTCGGAAAGCGGCAACTGCGCCTGCTTCCGGCGGTGGTGGTACTCGGCCTGGTCAGCGCCGTCCTCGAAGGGTTCGGCATTGGCCTGATCATCCCGTTGCTGGGCATCATCATGGGACATGGGGATGCGGCCGGCATGGACGGCTTCTCCGCTGCCCTCCAGCATGTCGGATCGGGCCTGAGCGAGCGCGACCGGCTTGTGGTCATTTCGGTCGCCATCCTCGGCTCGATCGTCCTGAAGAACGTCTTCGCCTTCGCCAACACGCTGCTGACGACCTTCATCTCCGGCAAGGCAAGCCATTCCATCCGCAGCGCCTTGTCGGAGCAGCTGTTGCGGGTCGGCTACCCGTTCTTCCTGCGGCAAAGCCCCGGACGCCTGCTCAACATCATCTCCAACGAATCCTGGCGGGCCTCCGATGCGATCCAGATCATGCTGTCGGCCATCG
>NZ_RZPH01000294.1:0-5956 GCF_004022825.1 Mesorhizobium sp. M7A.F.Ca.CA.004.04.2.1 | reverse complement strand
GATCCGGCCCCATGACGCGCATCTGCACCGGCCAGCCGGTCGGCGGGCCGAGGAACAGACGATCGACCTTGGCACGGATGGATGGGAAGTCTTCAGCCAGAACGGTGCGCAACTTGACGATCAGCCGTTCGCGGGCCGGTTCGTCATTGGCCATGACGAGCAGCTGGGCAAAGTTGGGGTTGCTCAGCTGCTGGTCCAGCGGCAGGAAGAAGCGCGGCGCGCCTTCGCCGATATAGGTGGCGATGAAACGCTTGTCCTTGTCGTCCATCATCTTGGTTTCGAGCGCCTTGGCCTGCGCCTCGACTTCCTTGATGCTGGTGCCTTCCGGCAGCCAAAGGTCGACGAGGATTTCCGGCCGCGACGATTGCGGGAAGAAGTTCTGCGGAATGAACTGGAAAGCCCACAGGCTGGTGCCGAAGGTGACCAGCGTCATCACCAGGACGATGATGCGATGGCGCACGGCCCAGCTGACGGTAGCACGAAGCCGGCGGTAGAAACGCGTGTCGAAGACATCGTGATGGCTGCCGGCATGCTTGCGCTGCTTGAGGATCATGTTGCCGAGCCATGGCGTGAAATAGACCGCGACGAACCAGGAGACGATCAGCGCGATGCCGACGACATAGAACAGGGTGCGGACATATTCGCCGGCGGTCGAGGCCGCGAAGCCGACCGGAATGAAGCCGGCTGTGGTGATCAGCGTGCCGGTCAGCATCGGGAAGGCGGTCGAGGAATAGGCAAAACTCGCCGCCTCGACCTTGACCATCCCCTCCTCCAGCTTGCGCTCCATCATCTCGACGACGATCATCGCGTCGTCGACCAGAAGACCGAGCGCGATGATCAGCGCGCCGAGCGAGATGCGCTGCAGGTCGATGCCGAGTTCGTACATGATGGCGAAGGTCGCAGCCAGCACCAGCGGGATGGCGATGGCGATGACCAGGCCAGAACGCCAGCCTATCGACAGGAACGAGACGACGAGCACGATCAGCAACGCTTCGCCGAGCGCATGCATGAACTCGGCCACCGCATCGGTGACGACGCCCGGCTGGTCGGAGATCTGGTCGACCGCAACGCCGTAGGGCAGCGCCTCTTCGAAGCGCTTGTAGGTGGCCTCGACATCCTTGCCGACGTCGGTAACCTTGAAGCCCTTGGCCATGACGACGCCCAACTGCACGCTGTCGTGACCGTTGAAGCGGTATTTGCGCTGGAACGGATCTTCCAGCCCCGAGGTCACCGTGGCGATGTCGCCCAGCCTTGTGACCTGGCCGCCGGCGCGCAGGCGCAGGTTCCGGATATCCTCGACCTTGCCGACATCGCCCTCGACGGAGATGCGTACCGAGTTGGTGCCGGTATCGACGGAGCCGGCCGGGTCGACATTGTTCTGTCCCTTGATCGCATTCTGCAGATCGGTCAGCGTCAGGCCGCGTTCGGCCAGGGCCTTGGACGAGACGTCGACATAGAGCTTTTCCGGCTGGTCGCCGATGATGACGGCCTTCTCGACGCCGGGCGTCGTCAAAAGCATGTCGCGCGCCTGGATGGCGAACTTCTTCAGTTCGGGATAGCTGAAGCCGTCGCCGCTGATCGAATGCAAGGTGATGAAGGTGTCGCCGAACTCGTCGTTGAAATACGGGCCGAGCAGGCCCTGCGGCAGGTCGCCCTGGATATCGCCCACCTTCTTGCGCACCTGGTAGAACGCGTCGGTCACCTCGGCGGTGTTGGTGTCGCCCTTGATCTGCACGGTGATGATGGCGCTGCCGGCGCGGGTGAAGGAGCGCACGAAATCGAGATGCGGCGTTTCCTGCAGCTTGCGTTCGATCTTGTTGACGACCTGGTCTTCCATCTCCTTGATCGAGGAGCCCGGCCAGATCGCCTGGACGACCATGATCCGGAAGGTGAAATCGGGATCTTCCTTCTGGCCCATACGCATCAGGCCGAGCGCGCCGGAAATGATGATCAGGCCGAACAGGAACCGCGCAATGGCGGGATGGCCGATTGCCCAGCGCGACAGGTTGAAGGGCCGCTTCTCTTCCGTGGAATTGGTCATCGACGCTGGTCCATCTATCTAGCGCAACAAAATCGAGGGTTCATAGTGGCTTCCGGGCGGCAAGGCTCTCCGAGCGGAGAAGCACTCATCGCGGTGGGACGCGAGATCGATGTGGGGGTTACATCAATCGAGCGTCTCGGTCGGGCGCCTGCCGCCCGGAAACCAACGACTGCGGGAACGCGCAGCCGGTTGTCTGTCGTCAGCGCACCTGCTTGGCGTCGCCGTCTGCCGCGGATGCCGATTGCAGCGCCGCATCACCAGCGAGCTTCACCTTCAGGTTTTCGGTCATGAATTGCGTGCCGGCGGCGACCACGACATCGCCGGGTTTCAAACCCTCTGCGACACGCACGCCATCGGCGGCGAACTCGGCAACCTTGATCGGACGGGCATGAACGGTGTCGGCGCCACGATCGACGGTCCAGACGATCGATTGGGTGCCTTGCTCGGCCAATGCGCTCAGCGGGATCGAGACCAGCTGCCGCTCATTGGCCGCCGAGGCTTCGATGCTGGCGGTCATGCCGAGCAGCACACGCGGATCGTTTGGCAGGCTGACGCGGACGGCAAAGGTGCGTGACTGCGGATCGGCGCTACCGGCGACTTCGCGGACCTTGCCATCGAGCGCCAGCGCATCGTCGGACCAGAAGCCCGCCTTGACTGCCTTGCCCGGCCTGAATTCGGCGATTTCCATTTCGGGGACGGCGATCAGCACTTCCTTCTCGCCGTCGACGGCGACAGTGACAACCGGCGTACCGGAACCGACGACCTGACCGACGTCGGCACTGACCGTGGTGACGATGCCATCCCTGTCGGCCTTGAGATCGGTATAGCCGACCTGGTTCTTCGCCTGTGCAAGTGTCGAAAGGGCGGAATCACGCGTGGCGACCGCTTGGTCATAGGTCAAGGTCGCCTGTTCGAGCTGTGATTTCGGGGCAAAATTCTTGGCAAAAAGCTGCTCGGCTCGCTTGCGGGCAAGCTCCACAGTCTCGACCTGCCGCTCGGCGGCATCGAGCGCTGCCTGCGCGCTCTTGACCGAGAGGTCGTAGTCAATGGGATCGATGCGGGCGAGCACATCGCCCGCGGCCACATGCTGGCCGATATCGACGAGGCGCTCGGTGATCTTGCCATTGACGCGGAACGCCAGAGCGCTCTCGGTGCGGGCTCGCACCGAGCCGGAATAGGAGAGCGTGCGGGTGTCGTGCACCTTCGCGATCTCGACAACCTTGACGGGACGGATGATATCCTTGACTTCGGCTTTTTCCTGGCTGCAGCCGGCAAGCCCGAGAGTGGCGACGATCAGGCCGGCAACTGGCAGCTTGCGAAGGATGGAATTGGACAAAGACATCTTGGTACTCCGACTGGAGATGAATGGTCGACAACCGGCTGGCGGGGGCTATTACTTCAGAGCTCTGATCGCATAGTCGATCAGATCGTCGGGCATCGCCCGGTTGGTCTTGGCAAGGCACTGCGCAACCATTTGCGGATGGCACAGGATGACCGTTGCGGCACCGAAGCAGCGCGACGCGGTCACCGGGTCCTGTTGTCTGAACTCACCGGCCTCGATGCCGTCGCGGATCACCTCCGCAAACAGGTCGTGAATGCTGTCGACATGCTTGTCGATCACACTCCAGTCCCGTTCGAGGGCGACGATGACCATCTCGTGGACCTTCTGGTCGTCGAGCATGACCTCCATCGTCATCTTGTATTGCGCATGCACGTAACGCCGAAGCCGCTCCTCGGCGCTGATCGGCAGGCGCGAAATCTCGTAGGCCATCTTGTAGCTGGCGCCGAGCATACGGCCGCAGACGGCCTGGTGGATTTCGACCTTGGAGGCGAAGAAACGGTAGATGTTGGCGGGCGAC
The DNA here is from genome assembly GCF_004022825.1 of Mesorhizobium sp. M7A.F.Ca.CA.004.04.2.1. Lineage (NCBI taxonomy): Bacteria > Pseudomonadati > Pseudomonadota > Alphaproteobacteria > Hyphomicrobiales > Phyllobacteriaceae > Mesorhizobium > Mesorhizobium sp. M7A.F.Ca.CA.004.04.2.1. Next base: position 2,056 of record NZ_RZPH01000294.1, on the reverse strand, counting down.
ATGCCGAGCTCACGCGCGATGTCGGCGACATTGGTCTTGCCGTAGCCATAGTGCCGGAACAGGCGCTCGGCGCAATCGAGAATGCGCGTTACATTTTCCTGTCGGGCGGCTTCGGCGACTATGGTGGCGGCTTCGGACATGATCCTCTATCGATTTACGAGTGATGAATTTCGATTTTCGTCACTCGTAAATTGAAAAGAGCGACCTGTCAATGCGGATTCGGTGTACACGTACGAATGATGACAGATGGTGACAGGGAACCGACGAAAGTCGCGGAGGCTTTGCCCAATCGCAAAGGTCGTAACTGGAGGAGAGCAGCGACGAGGCTTAAGTCCCCCTCGCCATCTCGCGCAACCGGAATTTCTGGATCTTGCCGGTCGAGGTCTTCGGGATTTCGGCGAAGATGACCGCCTTCGGCACCTTGAACCGGGCAAGCAGCGCGCGGCAATGATCGATGATCTCGGCTTCGGTCGCGGCCTTGCCGGGCTTCAGCTCGACATAGGCAACAGGCACCTCGCCCCATTTGTCGTCGGGCCTGGCGACGACGCCGCAAGAGGCAACCGACGGGTGCTTGTAGAGCGCGTCCTCGACCTCGATAGAGGAAATGTTCTCGCCACCGGAGATGATGATGTCCTTGGAGCGGTCCTTGAGCTGGATGTAGCCATCGGGGTGCATGACGCCGAGATCGCCGGAGTGGAACCAGCCGCCGGCGAAGGCCTCGTCGCTCGCCTTGCGGTTCTTCAAATAGCCTTTCATGACGATGTTGCCGCGGAACATGACCTCGCCGATGGTCTCACCATCGGCCGGTGTGGTCCGCATCGTCTCGGGGTCCATGACGGTCAGGCCTTCGAGCGCCGCATAGCGCACGCCCTGCCGCGCCTTCCTGGCACTGCGCTCGCCCTTTTCGAGATCATCCCAAGCGCCATGCCATTCGTTGACGACCGCCGGACCATAGGTCTCGGTCAGGCCGTAGAGGTGGGTGACGGCAAAGCCGGCATCGGCCATCCCCGACAGCACCGCTTCCGGTGGCGGAGCTGCCGCGGTGTTGAAGGTGACAGTCTGCGGGAATTCGCGCTTGTCCTCCTCCCTGGCATTGATCAGCACCGACATGACGACCGGGGCGCCGCACAGATGGGTGACGCCGTGATCGGCAATCGCATCGTAGATCGGCTTCGGCCGCACCCAGCGCAGGCAGACATGGGTGCCGGCCTGGACAGCGAGCGTCCAGGGAAAGCACCAGCCATTGCAGTGGAACATCGGCAGCGTCCAGAGATAGACGGCGTGCTTGGCCATGCCCGCATGAATGGTGTTGGTGTAGGCCATCAGCGCGGCACCGCGATGGTGGTAGACGACGCCCTTCGGATTGCCTGTCGTTCCGGAAGTGTAGTTGAGCGAGATGGCGTCCCACTCATCGTCGGGCATCGACCAAGCGAAATCCTCGGCGCCGCCTGCAACAAACGCCTCATAGTCCAGCGTGCCAACCCGCTCGCCCTTCGGATACGGCGCGTCGTCGGCGTATTCGGGATCATCATAGTCGATGACCAGCGGCTTGACCTTGGCCAGTTCCAGGGCCTGCCTGACAACGCCGGAGAATTCGCGGTCGACGATCAGCACCTTGGTCTCGGCATGATCGAGCTGGAAGGCGATGACCGCGGCATCGAGGCGGGTGTTGAGCGAATGCAGCACCGCCTTGGTCATCGGCACGCCGAAATGCGCCTCCAGCATCGGCGGCGTGTTTGACAGCATGACGGTGACGGTGTCGCCCTTGCCGATGCCGCGCCTGTCGAGCGCCGAGGCAAGCTTCAGCGACCGCTGCCAGAAGGTGCGATAGTCGATACGCTGGTGGCCATGAATGATGGCGAGATGGTCGGGATAGGTCTTGGCCGCGCGCTCAAGATAGGTGAGCGGTGTCAGCGGTTGATGGTTGGCCGCGTTCTTGTCGAGATCCTGTTCGTAAGGACTGCCCATCCCATGCTCCCCGATTTCTTTCAGACGTTCTAGTCATAGGCTCGGTCCGCGTCACCACAAACGATGCCACGACAGAGCGCATTCGGCG
>NZ_RZPH01000293.1:0-5969 GCF_004022825.1 Mesorhizobium sp. M7A.F.Ca.CA.004.04.2.1 | reverse complement strand
GATTGCCAAGCCCCTGGATGCCGAACAGCGCCTCGATCACCACCAGCCCGCCAAGCATGTAGCCGGTCTGCGTCGCCAGCACCGCGATGGTCGGCGTCAGCGCGTTGCGCAGCACGTGCCGAAAGATGATCTCGCGCCGCTCGAGCCCTTTCAGGACGGCGGTGCGCGTATAATCGGCGGCCATTGCCTCGATCACCCCTGCCCGCGTCATCCGGGCGATGTAGCCGGCAAGGTTCAGCACCAGCGGCAGCGCCGGCAGGATCAGATAATAGCCATGCGTCCAGAAGCCCGCGCCATCGGGCGCAACACCGGAGATCGGGAACCAGTTCAGCCACAGGCCGAAAACGATGAGCAGCATCAGGCCAGAAACGAAATCAGGCACAATGCCGAAGGAGACGCCTGCCATCACGATCAGCCGGTCGATCAAGCGGCCCGCATTGAGACCGGCAACGACGCCGGCACCAACGCCCAGCGGAATGAGAAAAATCAGAATAATGCCGGCAAGGGCGGCGGAGCGCTTGAGGCTTTCCAGCACGAAGGGCGCCACCGGCCCGCGCATCGACAGCGAGGTGCCGAAGTCACCGGTGACGGCCTTGCTGAACCAGAGCCAGTACTGGACGAGAACCGGCTGATCGGCGCCCAGCCGCTTGTTCAGTTCCGCCACCGCCTGCGCATCGGCAAAAGGCCCGAGCATCACACGGCCGACATCGCCGGGCAGGACCTGCCCGGCGAAGAACACCAGGATGCTGACCAGCCACAGCGTGAGGACAAGTGTGCCCAGACGCGCTGACAGAATGCGACCGGTCAGCATGTCGCGATCATGCCTGGACGAAGGAAACGCGATCGAGCAGCAGATGCGAGATCGCGGTGAAGCGGACGCCCTCGACCTTCGAGCTGACGATCCGGCTGTATTGCGAGAAGTAGCTGATGATCGCCGGCGTCTCGTCGAGCAGCAAGGTCTGGATCTTGCCGGCAACGAGGCGCTGTGCCTGCAGATCACGCGCCTTCGAGTAGTCGAGCAGCAGCGCATCATAGGCCGGGTTGTTGAAATGCGCCGCGTTCCAGGCTCCCGAACTCTTCAGCGTGGCGTTGAGGAAGATGTCGGGCGTGCCGCGATGGCCGTAGTCGGTGATGCCGAGCACCGAATCCAGCCAGGGCGAGCTACCGAAGGTCGCCGAGCCGTAATAGGCGTCCTGCGGCAGGACGTTGAGCTTGACGTCGATGCCGGCCTTCCTGGCGAAGTTCTGGATGATCACCGCATAGTCGGGAATGTCATAGGCGCGTTCGGTGGTCAGCGTCACCTCGAAGCCGTTCGGCACACCCGCCTCACCAAGCAGGCGCTTGGCTTCCGCAATGTCCTGCTTGCGCTGTGGCACCGACGGATCGGCGGAAGGGAAGATCGGCGCGAACGGGGTGTCGTTGCCGACGATGGCGCGGCCCTTGAGCAGGCCCTTGACCACCGCCTCGCGGTCGATGGTGAGCGCCAGCGCGCGGCGGATGCGCTTGTCGGTGAACGGCGCCTGGTCGGTTCTGAGATGCACCTGGTCATGCGAGCTTGCCTGCACGCTCAGCAGCTTGAAATTGGGATTGCCCTCGATCGCCAGCTCCAGGCGCGTCGTGCTCGGGATGACGTCGAGCTGGCCGGCCTGCAGCGCCAGCACCTGCGCCTGCTCGTCGTCGAAAAACTTGATCTCGACCCGGTCGGGCAGCGCCTTGTCGCCCCAGTAGTCTTCATTGCGAACGAAGCTGGCGCCTTGCTTGGGACGGAAGGATTCGAGCTTGAACGGACCGGTGCCGTTGAAACTCTTCTCGAAATCGCCGGCATAGTCGGCCGGCAGGATGACGGCATTGTAGACGTCTGAGGAGACATAGAAGGGGAAGTTGCTGTTTGGGCCGTCGAGATCGAAGGCGACGGTTTCGTCGTCGACCAGCTTGGCGCCGCCCTTGGACAGGATGCCCTTGTAGGCGGACAGCGCCGACGAGCCGCTGGCCCGATCGACCAGCCGCTCGAAGCTCGCCACAACATCCCTAGCGGTGACCGCGCGGCCATCGTGGAATTTCACCCCTGGCCGCAATTTGAAGGTCCAACGACTGGCCGTCTCGTTTGCTTCCCAGGACAGAGCCAGCTTCGGCTGCAGACCATCCTTCGGATCGTCGAGGATCAGATACTCGCCGACCTGGCTGATCACCCCGATGCTGGCCGGATCGGTGACCGAAACCGGATCGATCGCCTTGGTCGGCTGGCCGAGCCCGACGCGAACCGTGCCGCCGGCAGCAGTCGCGGCGCGCGCGCCTCCAAGCCCTTGGGAAGCGGCAAAGCCGGTCAGGCCGAGCAGTGCGGCGTATTTCAGGAGATCGCGGCGCTTGAGAAAGCCGCCCTGATATTCGTCGACGGCGACATTCCAGATGTCCCCCGACAGATTGCGAACTGCGTCGATATCTCTGAGTTTGGTCATGTTAAACCCTGCCTTGAAATGAAGATTGAAAGCTATGCGACGGGTTCGCCGTCGAGATGGATGCGGTCGACGGCCTGCGGATAGAACGCGATGAGGCCCTTGATCTTGGGCATTTCCTCTATGGGATCCCGGTAGCTCCAGGCGATGTCAGGGCGCACCGAGCCGTCGCTCAGCAGGCCGGACCAATAGGAGGCGATGCCCTTGTAAGGACATCGCGTCGTTGTGACGGACGCCGTCAGCCGCTCCAGCCGGATGTCTTCCGCCGGCAGATAGAAACGCGTTGGCAGATGCGTCTCGAACAGCAGAACCGGGCGGTGGCTGTCGGCGATCGGCTCGCCGTCGAACCAGACCTGCACATGGCTGGAGCTCTGCAGCACATCGATGCGTGCGTAGGGATCGCGGGCGTGGACGAAGACTTCCTCTTCCTCCTCGAACCATTGGTCGACGGCTTTCCAGGTGAAGGCGATGCGGCCGGCCAGAGGCGCCAGGTTTTCATCCGGTGGCGACACGAACGCCCAGGCCGCGTTGGCGCTGCGCCTGTCACCGCTGTCGATATCCCAATAGGCGGTTTCGCCACCGACCGGGTGCGGTTCGCGATGCGGTGAGGGTCTCAGCACCGACGGGTCGACCGCTGACGGCGGGAAGAAATAGATCGGCAGGAAATGGTTGGAGCGCAGCACGAGCACGTTGCGGCTGTCGGCGATGGTGCGGCCGCCGAACTTGACGCGCACGCGCTTGGGGCTGTGCAGGACATTGACGAGCTGCGGCGCGGTGGCTTCGCGCGGCTGCAATCTTGGTGCAACGGTCATGATCGTTCTCCCGGCCTGACGTCAGGACACCGCGCGCGCATTGTCGCGTTGTTCGGCGAAGCGATTGGCTGGCCGCGCCAGGCCGAAGCGGTCGCGCAGCGTTCCCGGCGCGTATTCGGTCGGGAACACGCCGCGCCGCTGCAGCTCCGGAACCACCTGTTCGGCGAAATTCACCCAGTCCTCGGGCAGCAGCGGGAACATCAAGTTGAAGCCGTCGGCGGCACCGGAAACGAACCAGTCCTGCAACTGGTCGGCGATCTGTACCGGCGTGCCGGCGACGGTCGGCACCGAACCGCTGTTGGCGAGTTTGCGGGCGATCTCGCGCAGGCTGAGATTCTGCTTCGCCCATTGCCTGACCCGGTTGAGCGACGTGCGTCCGCCGTTGAACGTGCTCTCGTCCGGCAGCGGCGGCAATGGCCCGTCCGGCGGGAACAGCGACAGGTCCAACCCGCTCCAGCTGGACAGAAGGTCGATGCCGACCTGATCCGGCAGCAAGGTCTGCAGGTATTCCTGCTTTTCCCGGCCTTCTGCTTCGGAGGCGGCGACAACAGGCAGGATGCCGGGCAGGATCTTGAAGCTCTCCGGCCGCCTGCCGTGGCGGGCCAGCCGCTCGTTGATATCCTGACGGTATTTGATGCCATCTTCCTTGGTGCTGTAGATGGCGAAGTGCGCATCGGCCTGGGCGGTGGCGAAGTTCTTGCCGTCCTCCGAGGAGCCCGCCTGGACGATCAGCGGATGGCCCTGCGGCGGCCGCGAGACGTTGAGCGGGCCGCGGACTTTGAAGTGCTTGCCCTTGTGATCGATGGGATGGACCTTGTCGGGGTCGGCGAAATAGCCCGACGCCTTGTCGATCAGCAGCGCCTCGTCTTCCCAGCTGTCCCACAGCGCTTTGACGATATCGAGGAATTCGGCCGCACGCTCGTAGCGGAACGCATGTTCGATATTGCCGTCGCGGCCGAAATTGCGCGCCTCCTCGTCCATCGCCGAGGTGACGACGTTCCACGACGCCCTGCCCTTGCTGATGTGGTCGAGCGAGGCGAACATGCGCGCCACATTGTAGGGCTCGCTGTAGGAACTCGATGCCGTGGTGATCAGGCCGATATGCTTGGTCACGCCCGCCAGCGCCGAGAGCAGCGTCAGCGGTTCGAGGCGGGCATTGGCGTAGTGGGCGACGCCGCTCTTGACCGAATCCCAAATCGAAACGTGGTCGGCGACGAAGATGGTGTCAATCCTGGCGCGCTCGGCCGCCTGCACGAGATCGCGGTAGAATTCGAAGTCCAGCACCTCCCGCCCCGGCGCCCTGGGATGGCGCCAGGACATCCGATGATCGCCCTGCGGGTTGAAGAAGAATGCGCTGAGGATCATGTGGTCTCGAGCCATGACGGCCTCCTTCCAGATCTGCTCCGGAGACCGTCGCGCTGCTTGCCTAAGCCGCGACAATCTCTGCTGATGCGAGAAAGGTAGATTGCGCTCCGGCTTAATCCGAGTAATTTTATAGAGATAATGCACTCCGAAAGCGGAAGCTATTGCCCTCGATGGCGGCGCTGGAAGAAAGTGGTTTCAAGTCCCCATGTCCTCCTCAGTTCTGAACGTAGACCAGCTGTCCGTCGCCTATGACGGGCGCAAGGGATCGCATCCCGCCGTCAGCGGCGTGTCGCTGCACATCCGCGAAGGCGAGGCGCTCGGCTTGGTCGGCGAGTCAGGATCGGGCAAAAGCTCTGTGGCGCTCGCCATCCTGCGTTATCTGCCGAAGAACGCCCGTATCGCGGCCTCAGCGCTTGAATTCCAGGGCCGCGAAATCCGCGACCTTTCCGCCGAGCAGCTCCGCCGGCTCAGGGGAAATCAAATCGCGGCCGTCTACCAGCATCCGGGCGCGGCGCTCAATCCAAGCATGACGATCGGCCGGCAGATCACCGAGACGATCATGCGGCACCGCCCGGTTCGCCTCGACGAGGCGCGCGAGCGTGCGGCCGAACTGCTCGGCCGGGTCCGCGTCAGCCATCCGGAGCGTGTGCTGGATCTCTATCCGCACGAACTCTCCGGCGGCATGCAGCAGCGCGCCAACATCGCCATCGCGATTGCGCTCGACCCGTCGCTGCTGGTGCTGGATGAGCCGACGACGGCGCTCGACGCCAGCGTCCAGTCCGAGATCATCGCCATCCTCTCCGACCTGCGCAAGGATCACAAAACCAGCATCCTGCTGATCAGCCACGACATCAACATGATCCGCCGCTCCTGCGACCGGGTGGCGGTGATGCAGGCGGGAACCGTGGTCGAAAGCGGCGTTGCGGGCGATGTCTTCGACAACCCCTCTCACGCCTACACCAAGGCGCTCATCGCCTCGATCCCGGCGCTCAACTACACCAAGCGGGACGGAAGACTGGCGGAGACGGACGGCGTGCCAGCGCACCCCATAGCCCAAGGCGAAGACGCCGGCTTGCCAAAAGAACGCCGGGTCGCGATCGCCTGCAAAGGCATCAGTCATGCCTTCGGCAGCCAGCCAGTGCTGCACGGCATCGATCTCGACATCGGCCAGGGCGAAACCTTCGGGCTGATAGGCGAGTCCGGTTCGGGCAAGTCGACCCTGGCACGCATCGTCACCGGCCTGCAGATGCCCAATGCCGGATCGGTCGAGCTGTTCGGCAGGACGGTCGCGCCGCGCGTCGAGAAGAGAAACCTTGCCGAACGCCGCGACGTGCAGATG
>NZ_RZPH01000292.1:0-5973 GCF_004022825.1 Mesorhizobium sp. M7A.F.Ca.CA.004.04.2.1 | reverse complement strand
GAGGATCCGCTGCTTGGCGCCGTGCATGATGACTGGCTGGAGCCGGTTCCGGCGATGAAGCTGGTCATCGATCAGGATCGTGCCCGCGCACTCGGCGTCACCTCGCAGCGCATCCGCCAGATGCTGCAGGCGGCGATGTCCGGCGCGCCGCTCGACGACTTCCGCGACGGCGAGGAGACGGTGTCCATCGTCGCCCGCGAGCCGGATGCCAGCCGCAGCCTGCTGTCCTCGGTCGACTCGGTCTATATCCCGACCGACTTCGGTGGCTTCGTGCCGCTGTCGCAGGTTGCCAAGGTGGTGCCGGTGCTGGAGCAAGGCATCGAGTGGCGCCGCGACCGTCTGCCGACCATCAGTGTGCGGGCAACGCTGCCCGACGGCGTGCAGTCCAATGACGTCGTCACCAAACTGTACAAGGATATGCAGGGCCTGCGTGACGGATTGGCGCCAGGTTACAAGGTCGAGATCCAGGGCGGTGCGGAGGATTCGGCGGAAAGCCAGGCTTCGATCGCCGCCAAGGCGCCGATCATGCTGGCCGTCATCGTCGTGCTTTTGATGATCCAGCTGCAGAACTTCGGCAAGGCGATGCTGGTGCTGGCGACCGGTCCGCTTGGCATTATCGGTGCTGCCGCGGCACTCTTGATCAGCGGCGCGCCGTTCGGCTTTGTCGCCATTCTCGGCGTCATCGCGCTGCTCGGCATCATCATGCGCAACTCGATCATCCTGGTCGACCAGATCGACCAGGACATCGCCGCGGGCATGGACCGCTACGAGGCGATCATCGGTTCGGCCGTTCGCCGTTTCCGGCCGATCACGCTGACGGCGCTGACGGCGGTGCTGGCGCTGATCCCGATCTCGCGCGGCGTCTTCTGGGGTCCGCTCGCCTACGCCATGATGGGCGGCATCCTCGTTGCCACGGTGCTGACCATCCTGGTCCTGCCTGCCGGCTACGCCCTGTTCTTCGGCCGGGAGCCGAAGAAGCGCGGGGCGGAGGGGCGGACCGACGATCTGGAACTGAGCCAGGAAGCCGAAAAGCCGCAACTGGCGCTGGCCGCCGAATAGACCGATCACGCCAGTCGAAAAGGATCGGGCGCGCCGAAGCGCGCCCGATCCTTTTCACTTTTACGAGGTCAGATGACGAAGAACCAGTTGGCGAGCAGCATCACCACCACGCCGGCGACCAGGGTCAGGTAGGGCAGTATGCCCGCCTTTTTGACCGAGAGGTCGGCCCCCGTCATGCCGAGATCGGCCAGCATGTGGTCGGGGAACTTGCCCTTGTCCTGGATGTAATGGCGGAAGCAGAACACCGGGATGATCAGGGCTGCCGTGATCAGGCCGGCCCACAGCGCCATCGGGTTCCAAACTTTGGCTCCCGCGCCCATGAAGATCATGTTGACATAGGCGAAGATCGCGCCGACGCCGAGCAACCAGCTCGGTGCTTTCCAAGGCCGGGCGATATGGCCGTTGTCGATGCGGTGGATCCAGCCGGCATTGAGGTTGAGGAAGTTGAAGATGATATAGCCGCAGTTCGACACGGCGAGGATGAAGAAGAAGCTCGTCGCGTCGGCAGAGGCGATGGCCAGCACGATCAGGTTGAAGACGAGATCGGTCCACATTGCCCGCGTCGGCGCGCCATGTTCGTTGACATGGCTGAGATAGCGCGGCAGCCAGCCATCGACCGAGCCCTGGTAGAGCGTGCGTGAAGAGCCGGCCATGGCCGTCATGATGCACAGAACCAGAGCCAGGATCATCAGCATCACCAAGAGGCTGTGGATCAGCGCCCCGCCGCCGACCATGCCGGCCAGCGCGTCGGCGACACCGGAGCCGTCGACGATCGGTGTCGCCAGCATGCCGTTGAGGCCAAGCACGCCCTGGAAGGTGAACGGCACCAGGATGAACAGCAGCATGCACAAAAGGCCGGAATAGAAGATGGCCTTGAACGTGTCGGTGCCCGGGTTCTTGAACTCCGAGGTGTAGCAGACGGCGGTCTCGAAGCCGTAGGTCGACCAGGCGGCGATGAACATGCCGCCAAGCACCAGCGTCCAGCCGGCAATGTTCCAGGCGCCGGGCTCGGGCGCGTAGGCTGCCGCCAGCGGCACCAGCGGCGAAAAATTCGCCCAGTTGATCTGGCCGGTGACGATCGGCACGACGCCGACGATCAGCATCGGGATGATGACCAGCAGGCCGATATATTTCTGCACGTTGGCAGTGCCGAGGATGCCGCGATGCTGGATGGCGAAGATGATCAGCATCAGCACCGCGCCGATGAAGAAGGTCGCGTTGAGGGTGAACGAGACCGGCCCCAGCGTGTGGCTGTAGAGCGTCCAGTTGCGGATCACCGGCGTTGCCGCGGTGGTCACCGCCGTGATGGCGTCGGCAGCACTCGTCCCGGCATGCGCGGCGATATAGGCGACGACTTCGGGCGAGGCATCGGTGAACAGCGGCACCGGCGCCAACGCGTTGAGGATATAAGCTGCGGCGATCGAGCAGCCGAGCGACAGCACCGGCGACCAGGCGAACCAGTTGCACCAGACCGACAGCGGCGCGATGAACTTGGAATAGCGCAGCCAAGCGGTGGCGCCGTAGATCGACGCGCCGCCCGACTTGTTCGGAAACAGGCCGGCGATTTCGGCATAGGTGAAGGATTGCAGGAAGCCCATGATCATGGAGAAGATCCAGATCGCGAAGGCCAGCGTGCCGGTCGTGCCGGCAATGCCGCCGATCGAGAACAGGACGAGGGCAGGCACGCCGCTCGCCACCCAGAAGGCGCCGCGCCAGTCGATATTTCGGTGCAACTTGCCTTCGGCAAGCGGCTCCAGGACAGTCGTTATCGTGCTCAGATGTCTCTGTTCCCCATTTTGATGTGCCCCGTTCGTGACCGCCGCGGCTTCGCTAGGCTCACCATCGACGCATGCATTGATCGACTGCTGGTGTTTCCACTCAGTCGTATTTTTTTCTTAGGAGTGAAGATTGATCCGGCGCGCTTTCACGTCAAGCGAATTGTCGCGCCGTGCACATCACGCTTGCGAAACATGTCAGCTTCACACTGGCGGGCAGGATTGTTCGGAAAAGGACCAGGGGTCTGGAAACGAAAAACCCGCCGGAGGCGGGTCCCGGCGCAAATCAGCACCATGGACGAATATGTAGCATAGCTGCCCTCAGCAGGTCAAGAAAAAATTCCTATCAGGCTGCCAGCACGGCCTCACTGTCTTCGGAGGAAGGCCGTCAGGAGCGTGGTTTGATCTTTTGCGGATCGTAGTGGGCGAAGGCGACGACGCGCGCCAGCAGCCGTTTGGCATGGCCGTCGAGCTTGCCGATCTCGACCTCGGTACCGACAGCCGAATGGGTGACGTCGAGCCTGGCCAGCGCGACGGTCTTGTTCAACACCGGCGAGCGCATGCCCGACGTGACCACGCCGATCTGGGCGCGGCCGACATGCACGCAATCGCCATGGCCGACGTCGACATTGGCGTCGATGTCGAGGCCGACCAGCTTCGTCTGCGGGTGCTCCTTGCGGCGGATCAGCGCCTCGCGGCCGATGAAATCGTCGGTCTTGCTCTTCAGCGGCACGGTGAAGCCGATGCCGGCCTCGAACGGATCGGTCTGGTCGGAGAATTCGTAGCCGGCGAAGATCAGCCCGGCCTCGATGCGCACCATGTCCAGCGCCTGCAGCCCCATCGGCTTCAGCCCATGCGGCTGGCCGGCTTCCCAGATGGCGTCGAACACCTTTTCGGCGTCGCGCGGATGGCACCAGATCTCGTAGCCGAGTTCGCCGGTATAGCCGGTGCGCGAGACGACGACCGGAATGCCGTTGCCGCCACCAATGCGGGCGACGGCGAAGCGGAACCATTCGAGCTCGTCGATCGACGGCTGCAATGGCGAAGTCCAGATCACTTCTCGCAGGATGTCGCGGCTCTTCGGACCCTGGACGGCGACGTTGTGCATCTGGTCGGTCGACGAGCGCACCAGCACGTTGAGGCCGAGCTTCGTCGCCGTCTCGCGCAGCCATTCGCCGGACAGATCGTCACCGCCGACCCAGCGGAAATTGTCCTTGCCGAGCCGCAGCAGGGTGCCGTCGTCGATCATGCCGCCATGCTCGTAGCACATGGCCGAATAGACCACCTGGCCGACGCCAAGCTTCTTGACGTCGCGGGTCAGCGTGTATTGCAGCAGCGCCTCGGAATCCGGGCCGGTAACCTCGAACTTGCGCAGCGGCGACAGGTCCATGATCACCGCGTCCTGCCGGCAGGCCCAGTATTCCGCGATCGGCCCGTCCTTGGCGAAGGAATTGGCGAGCCAATAGCCCCTGTACTCGCCGAAGTTGCGGGTGTGCTTGGCAAAGCTCGAATGAAAAGCTGTCTCGCGGGTCATTTTCGGTTCCGAATCGGGCGTCATGCGTCTGGCGATCGCTCGCGAGAATTTGTGCTGGCCGGAATAGGTCCGCACATGGATGTCGGTCGGGTTCCAGCCATTGGCCGGCGTCGTGTCGTCGGGGCAGGCGGAGGACACGCAGACGATGTCGGTGAGCGCCCTGAGCAGCACATAGTCACCCGCCCGCGACCACGGCTCGTCGGACACCATGACGCCATGCGCGTCGATCGCCGTGTTGAAGAAGAAGTTGATCGCCATCCAGCCCGCGCGGGGATTGACGCCCTTGCCGGCCAGAGCGCCGTTGAAATTCTCCGAGCAGTTGGTGTGGCCGGGATAGCCGATGTCGTCGTAATATTTGGCCGCGCAGGCGAGCGCGAAGGCGTCGTGCCGGCCGCATGTGTCCTGGATAACCTCGACCAGCGGCTCCATGTCCTGGTCGTAGTATTTGGAATGCAGGCCGGGCATCGGGTAGCTTGCACCCATCAGCGTGCGCGTCGTCGTCACGTCGAGCGGATGATCCAGTCCCCTGTCCAGCTTGCGCGCCGAAAAGCACTGGAAATCGGTGCACTGGCGCCCGTCGACATCGATGATCTGGAGATAGTCGCCGGCCTTGACGAAATAGGCCTCCGCCGTCGCCGAATGGACACGCAAATCGAGCACCGGGTCGGCCAGCGGATCGGCCAGTAGCGATTTCGCCGCCGGGCGGATCGTGGCGCGGCGAACGATGGCAGTCAGCGGCGTCGCCGTGTCGTGGCCATCGACCAGCATCGGTCCACCGGGCGCGGCGATGATCAGCGAGCCGTCACGCGTGACCGTGAATGTTTGTTCTGTACCGGCAGGCGTAGTGGCGCCGAACACCCGCACGGCCTTGGCATGGTCAAGCTGCACCTGCCGGCGCGCGAGCCCGCCTCGCAGCGAGGCGAGACTGTCGTCACCCTCTATGAGCAGCGCCTTGATGCCGGCAGCGTTGCTGTTCGATGCTTCACCAAAAATGCCGGGATCGGTCGCGCCGCTCCTGTCCCAAGCCAGCAACTCGCAGGCCTGGCCGCCCTCGACATTGCGCACGGTGATCGTGTCGCCGGCCTCGATATCGATGAGCACCGCGCCATTGCCATGGATCGTATAACGCTCCATGCCCGGCGGCAGCGCGATCTGGCCGGGCCTCAGGATGAGGCTCGGCCGCGGCGGTCCGGCAGCAATTGCGGGGTAGGGCGACTGGCTCATTTCAGCCTTGCGGTTCGAGAAACAAGTTTGCCTGTGTGTGAAATTATTTTAGCGGTAAGAATAGGCAGCCTGGTTGGGTTTGGCAAGGCGGAGCTTGACCGTCGGTGCAATCGCTCGGGCTTGAACTCGCCACTCCGCCTCGCCTTCGGAGCGTCGGCGCTGCCCCTCATCTGCCTGCCGGCATCTTCTCCCCGTGAACGGGGCGAAGGACGCTGTCCTCATCGGTTTCGCCAATCGCCAACGGTGCAAAAAAGTGCCGGCTTTGCGGTCCAGCTTCTTTCTCCCCGTTTACGGGGAGAAATGCCCGGCAGGGCAATGAGCGACTATCTGTGGTGTCAAGTTGCATTGGCGAACTCCATGCGCGCATCGCGTGCTTTTGCA
>NZ_RZPH01000291.1:0-5982 GCF_004022825.1 Mesorhizobium sp. M7A.F.Ca.CA.004.04.2.1 | reverse complement strand
AAGGAGGATCAGGACGAGATCCTGGCGCAGCTGCCGTTCACCGAGCGGATCAGGCTGCGCCGCTCGCTCGACTATCCCGAAGAGACGGCCGGCCGCCGCATGCAGACCGAGTTCGTCGCGGTGCCGCCGTTCTGGACGATCGGCCAGACCATCGACTACATGCGCGACGACCAGAATCTGCCCGAGCGCTTCAGCCAGATCTTCGTCATCGATCCGAGCTTCAAGCTGCTCGGCGCCATCGACCTCGACCAGATCCTGCGCACCAAGCGTTCGGTCAAGGTCGAGGAAGTGATGCACGAGACGCGGCACGCCATTCCGGCCACCATGGACCAGGAAGAGGCTGCACGGGAATTCGAGCAGTACGATCTTTTGTCGGCCGCTGTCGTCGACGAGAACGAACGGCTGGTTGGCGTTCTGACCATCGACGATGTTGTCGACGTCATACAGCAGGAGGCCGAAGAAGACTTGATGCGCATGGGCGGCGTCGGCGACGAGGAGCTTTCCGACAGCATCTTTTCGACCTCGCGCTCACGCGTTCCGTGGTTGCTGATCAACCTTCTGACCGCGTTCCTGGCGGCGTCGGTGATCAGCCTTTTCGACCGCACGATCGAACATATCGTCGCACTGGCGGTGCTGATGCCGATCGTCGCCGGCATGGGCGGCAATGCCGGCTCGCAAACCATGACCGTCACCGTGCGGGCGTTGGCGACCAGGGATCTCGACATCTACAATGCCGGCCGCATCATTCGCCGCGAGATGGGTGTCGGCTTCATCAACGGCATCGTCTTCGCCATCCTGATCGGCATCGTTGCGGCAGCCTGGTTCCGTGACCCCAATCTGGGCGGCATCATCGCGGCGGCGATGATCATCAACATGTTCGTGGCCGCTCTGGCCGGCATCCTGATCCCGCTGCTGCTCGATCGTTTCAAGATCGATCCGGCGGTCGCTTCGGCAGTTTTTGTCACCACGGTTACCGACGTCGTCGGCTTCTTTGCATTTCTCGGCATTGCCACGTGGTGGTTCGGTGTGCCCTGAAGGCATGCCTTTTGGCTTAATTGACTTTTACGTAAATGCCGTGCGAGGCTTGCGCGGGGCGCCATGTCGATTCCGGCATGGCATGGGTTTTGGTTCGGGACATAAGGGCGACGCCGGCATGGCGATCGCCCCTTGGTTTCGGCGTGCGGGAGTGGCAATGCGAGAATATTATTCGATCACCGAGTTGACCCGCGAGTTCGACGTGTCGACGCGGACGCTGCGCTTTTACGAGGACGAAGGGCTGGTGCAGCCGGTGCGGCGTGGCCGCACGCGGCTGTTTCGCCCCTCCGACCGGCACCTCATCCGTCAGATCATGCGCGGCAAGAGGCTTGGCTTCTCGATCAACGAAATCCGCGAGATCATCCAGATGTACAAGGAGCCGCCCGGCGAAGTCGGCCAGCTCAACCTGATGATCAAGCGCATCGAGGAAAAGCGCGAGGATCTCCGGCAGAAGCGCCGCGATCTCGAGGAGACGCTGGCTGAACTCGACCAGGCCGAGGAATCTTGTGTGGAGCGGCTGGTTGAGCTTGGCGTGAATACCTGAGCGGACTGGATTCTGTCGCGCGTTAGCGTTCGGAATTAGCGGAGACGTCTATTCCTTCGTCATCCTAGGGTCTCCGCGACGGAGCTGCGCTCCTGCTTCGCCCTAGGATGACGAGGTTCGCAAGACTTAGGCTAATCGCCGAAGTGTGCACCTGTCAAACCTCTCCGCGATGGAAACCAGGGGCGCCAGCTCAGATCCAGCGGCGCACGCGTTTGGCGTAGTCGCGGTACTTCTTGCCGAATTTTGCCGCCAGCACCTTTTCCTCGCCTTCGATCGCCATTTTCTGCGTGGCATAGGCGGCGATGAACGCGAGTGGCAGGAACCACACGATGCCCGAGACAAAGGCGACCCCGATCAACAGCAGGGTGTTGGCCAGATACATCGGATTGCGGGTGATGCCGAAGGGACCCGTGGTGACCAGGTGATCGGGCACAGCGTTCGGGTTCAGCGTGGTCTTGGCGCGGACCATGGTGCGGATCGCGGTGACCCAGAGCGCGGCGACGGCAAACAGCGCCACCCAGCCGGTGGCGAAAAGAATATCGCCCAGGAGGTCACCGATCCAGGGCAGGGGATAGAGCAGGCCCAGCGCGATGCTGATGGCGATGGCGGCGGTGTAGATCAGCGGCGGCCACGGTATGAGCCCCGGCTTCGGCTGGTTCTCGGTCATTTGACCCCTTCCTCCATCAACTTGCTGTCGGTCTTGGCGGTACACATGCCGGCGAGATCGGACAGATGCGTCTTCCATTCCGCAGTCTGGTCGTTGTTGTAGAGCCGATCAAGCGTTGCCTCGCCCTCGAGCGTATCGAGCATGCAGACACAGTAGCTCGTACAGAACTCGGTGTCGCGCGACTGCTCGCAGGACAGCTGGCAGGTTTTGAGGAAATTCACCTGCGGGGTTTCGACCTGTGCCGGCATGATCTGCGAGAACAGCCACATGCAGCCGATCAGCAATGGCTGGTGGATCAGGTAGAACGCCAGGCTGTGCCGGCCGATAAAGACCAGCGGGTTGGCCCAGCGACCGGGCGCCAATTCGGCAAGCCGGGCAAGTACGCCTGAACCGGCGGCAAGTTTCGTCACCGCGATGCCCGCAAGCACGGCGCCGAACCATGGAAACAGCGGAACGTAGTCGTTGGAGCGTGGATTGTTCGCCGACAGGCCGACCCACCACAGCCATGGGTGATCGAACGCCTCGAGGCGCAGATAGACAGGCGCCGCGATGACGAGCGCGGCGACGACAAGCGTCAGCAGTGCCGGCAGCCGCAGAAAGGCGAGGCCGAGCAGGCTGGCCAGCGCGATCTCGTGCAAGATGCCGAAGAAGATGAATCCATCCGGCGTGGCGATACGGGTGACGACCGATATCGCGATCGCGGCTCCCGCGACCATGGCGAACCGCTTCCAGAAGCCGTTCCAGCGGATTTGTCGGCCATGGGCGAGGTACAGACTGACGCCGACCAGGAACAGGAAGGTCGAAGCGATGCAACGCGCGTAGATCTTCCACCAGCCGAAGGCGGTCAGGCCGGGATCGGTGTAGCCGAAGAACTCCAGATCCCAGGTGAAATGGTAGCTCGCCATGGCGATCAGCGCGATGCCGCGCACGATGTCGATAGCGACGATGCGCTTTGGTCGATCCGGAACGGGTGCGGTCGGCGTTTGGATGCTCATGGTCTCGCATTCTGATTCAGCCCCGCTGGAGGACTATCACGGTTGCCCGGCACAAAAGAAGACCGGCAACTCTGCCGACAACCCGGATCAGCCGCGGCATTGGGCCAGTGCAGGGAAGCCTTTGGCCGGCTTCGCTTTTGCCGGATGCGCGTCGGTTTCCTCTTATTGGCGCTGGGATCGCCACGTCAGATTTGACCCGGTGAATCTGCTTCGGGGAAAGCAATGTCCACCCATGTGCGCCATCCAATCTGGCTGCCGGCTCTCAAGGCCGCGGACGCGCGCACCTTCGCGTCGCTCTATGCGGTCGAATCCTTCGCCCGCGCCACGGTGTCGAGCGTCATCCCGATCCAGGCCTACGAGATCCTGCACAACGAGCAGATCGTGTCGATGCTCTACACAGTCGTGGCGATGCTCGGGCTGTCGGTGACATTGTTCATGCCGATGCTGATCCGCCGTTTTGCCCGGCGCTGGGTCTACACGGCAGGCGCCTGCCTGCTGGCCGTCGGCTCGCTGTTCTTCGTCACCGACACGCTTGCCGGGCAACTGGCCGGCATGCTGTGCCGGGTGATGGGCGCCAGCGCGCTGTCGATCACGCTCAACCTCTACATCATGGACCACATCCGCAAGACCGACTTCATGCAGGCCGAATCGCTGCGCATGGCGTGGTCGATGCTGGCCTGGACCGGTGGGCCGACGCTCGGCATCTTCCTCTACACGCGCTTCGGCATCTATGCCGCGCATGGTACGGTCGCGGTGTTCGCGTTTGGCCTGCTGGCGCTGTTCTGGACCTACCGCCTCGGCGACAACCAGTCTATCCGTCCGGGCAAGACGCGCCCCGTCAATCCGCTCGCCAATATCGGCCGCTTCGTGGCGCAGCCCAGGCTCAGGCTGGCTTGGCTGATCGCCTTTGGGCGCTCCTGCTTCTGGACGACGTTCTTCGTCTATGGGCCGCTGTTCATGGTCATCACAGGTGAGGGCAAGCTGGCCGGCGGCCTGCTGGTTTCGGCCGGCAACGCGCTGTTGTTCATGGCGATTTTCTGGGGCAAGGCAGGAAAGCGCTTTGGTGGCCGCGGGACCATGACATTCGCCTATTTCGCCATGTCGGCCGCGCTTTTGGCGGCGGGCTTCGTCGGCGAAACCGTGCCGCTGCTTACCGGCGCCTTCCTGCTCTGCGGTGCCTTCTTCACCATTGCGCTCGACGCCCTCGGCTCGACCGCCTTCATGCGCTCGGTGCGCTCCTATGAAAGATCTCAGATGGCAGCGGTCTACCGCACCTATCTCGACTTTTCCGAGTTGACGCCGCCGCTGGTCTATTCAGTGGCGCTGGCCTTCTTCGGCCTGGGCTCGGTGTTCGTCACGCTCGGTCTGCTGGCGGCGGTCTGCGGCTTTGTGACGTGGCGCTATCTGCCAAAATCACTTTGACCTTCATGGCGCATTCGCAATGGTCACCGGCGGAATTTGGTTTGCCGGAAGCGAGGATTCTGCCTATAGTCACCGGTGTCGCCGGTTCCATTTTGGAGCCAAGAGGGAATGCGGTGAGGGCGAATTTCGCCCAATGCCGTGGCTGCCCCCGCAACTGTGTGCGGTAGTCCTCTCCATAAACCACTGAGGATTTTTTCTTCGGGAAGGTGGGGAAGGACGCTGATCCGTGAGCCAGGAGACCTGCCGGCGACAGGAAACTGACTTCGATGCCCTCGGGTGGAGGGCGAAAGGACAAGACATGACTACCGCTTCCGTCTCCCTCGGCACCTCCGTCTCCTCGCAGTCGCGCTTCATGCAGCTCGCTCTTGCCGCGCTGCTCGGCGTTTTCGTGATGGGCTTTGTCGGCTTCTCGCATATCGATGCGGTCCACAATGCGGCTCACGACTATCGCCATTCGATGGCGTTTCCCTGCCACTGACGAGGGGCTGACATCATGAACCTGTTTCGCAACGTCGTGTTCATCGCGGCGATCGCAGGGCTCGTGGCCGGCGTCGTCCTCGCCTGCCTGCAAGCCTATGCCACCGTGCCGCTGATCCTGAAGGCGGAAGTCTACGAACAGGCGGGCGGCGGGCATCACCATGACCATGCCGCTCCGGCCGCAACGGATAGCAATGCCATGAGCACAACTGCACCGGCGGGAGATGCCATGAGCTCTGCTGCCCCGGCGGCGGAAGCCGCTCCGGCAGACGAAGGCTGGGCGCCGGCAGATGGTTTCGAGCGTTTCGCCTTCAGCGTGCTTGCCAACATCGTCACCGGCATCGGCTTCGCCTTGATCCTGGTCGCGGTCTCCGAATTCGCCGGCGGCATCGGTGGCTGGCGCCAGGGCGTGTTCTGGGGCCTGGCCGGCTTCGCCGTGTTCACGCTGGCGCCTGGCCTCGGCCTGCCGCCGGAACTGCCGGCCATGCCGGCCGCCGATCTCACCCAGCGCCAGATCTGGTGGTGGGCGACGGTGGCGGCAACCGCTGCCGGTCTCGGCCTGATCGCGTTTCGCAAGTCGCTGCCGCTGGCGATCCTTGCCGTCCTTTTGATCGTCGTGCCGCATGTTGTCGGTGCACCGCAGCCCGACAGTTACGAAACGGCGATTCCGGAAGGGCTGCATCACCAGTTCGTGGTGGCGGTGACCGTGACCAATCTGGTGTTCTGGCTGGTGCTCGGCGCGGTCGTCGGTGTGGTGCGTGGCCGCTTCACCGGCACCGCGACCAGCCTGCGCGACAGCTTTGCCTGATCGCAAGACACTGACCTTCCTCATCGGCGGCGCG
>NZ_RZPH01000290.1:0-5983 GCF_004022825.1 Mesorhizobium sp. M7A.F.Ca.CA.004.04.2.1 | reverse complement strand
GCCCACGCTCTATCTGATGCTGGGTGCATTCCAGAACGATGCCGGCGAATTCACGCTCGAGAACATCGCAGCGCTGGCGCAACCGTCCATCGTTGCCGCCTACTGGGTTTCGATCAAGATCAGTCTTGCGTCATCGCTGATTGGCGCATTTGCGGGCCTGGCGATTGCCATCGCCATCGTGCGCGGTGGCCTGCCAGACTGGATACGTTCGGCGACACTGACGTTTTCCGGCGTGGCCTCCAATTTTGCCGGCGTGCCGCTGGCCTTTGCCTTCCTCGCCACGCTCGGCCGCCTCGGCCTTGCGACGGTGATCCTGAACACCGTGTTCGGCCTTAACATCTACGCGCACGGCTTCAACATCCTGTCATTCTGGGGCCTGACACTGACCTATGTCTATTTCCAGATACCATTGATGGTGGTGATCATCGTGCCGGCCATCGACGGACTGAAGAAGGAATGGGGCGAGGCCGCCGCGACGCTGGGCGCGACCATGTCCCAGTATTGGCGCATGGTGGTCATTCCGGTGATCTGGCCGAGTTTCCTCGGCACCGTGATCCTGTTGTTCGCCAACGCCTTCGGCGCCATCGCCACCGCCTATGCGCTGACCGGCTCGTCGCTCAACATCGTGCCGATTTTGCTCTATGCACAGATCCGTGGAGATGTGCTGCACAATGCCCATCTCGGTTATGCCATCGCCTTCGGCATGATCGTCATCACAGGTCTTGCCAATGTGTTCTACATCTGGTTCCGGACCCGTTCCGAGAGGTGGCTGAAATGAAGTCGGGAAAGTTCTGGGCCTGGCTCGTCTTTGCTCTTGGCGCGGCCTACTTTTTCATCCCGCTGATCGCGACCGTGGAGTTCTCGATGCGCATGCGGCGCGGGGAGTACTCCTTCGACGCCTACAAGGTCGTGTTGGGCGATGCCCGCTTCCAGGCCACCTTCGGCTATTCGGTACTGGCCGCCGTTTTCACCATCATTCTCGGCGTGCTGATCGTGGTGCCCGCCGCTTATTGGATTCGGCTTCGGCTGCCGCAATTGCGGCCGATCGTCGAATTCATTACCCTGCTGCCGCTGGTCATTCCGGCCATCGTCATCGTCTTCGGCTACATCAGAATGTACGGGTCGAATTCGCCGCTGCCGTTCCTGGCGACCGATACAGGCACCAATGCCTTGCTGGTCATCGGCTATGCAACACTGGCGCTGCCGTACATGTATCGCGCCGTCGACACCGGGCTTCGCACCATCGACGTGCGCACACTGACGGAGGCGGCACAGATCCTTGGTGCTGGTTGGGGGACGATCATCACCCGTGTCATCCTGCCCAACGTGCTGATCGCGGTGCTCTCGGGCGCCTTCCTCACCTTCGCCATCGTCATCGGCGAATTCACCATGGCCAGCCTGCTCAACCGGCCGGCCTTCGGCCCCTATCTGCAGAATATCGGCGCCAACCGCGCCTATGAGCCGGCGGCACTTGCCATCATCGCCTTCGCCATCACCTGGGGCTGCATGTCGCTGATACAGATCCTGTCCCGCTTCGCGCCGAGATCGGCGAACCGTCCGAACTGAAAGTCAAAGCCATGGCCGACCCATTCCTCTCCATCCAGCACGTTCGAAAATCCTTCGGCGCCACCACGGTGGTCGAGGACTTCAATCTTGACGTCGAGCGCGGCGAATTCGTCTCCTTCCTCGGCCCGTCCGGCTGCGGCAAGACCACCGTGCTGCGTATGGTGGCGGGCTTCGAGGAGCCGAGCGCCGGCACGATCGTCGTCGGCGGCAAGGACATTACGAGGTTGAAACCCAACCAGCGCAATGTCGGCATGGTGTTCCAGGCCTATGCGCTGTTTCCAAACCTGACCGTGGCGCAGAATATCGGCTTCGGCCTGAAGGTCGCCGGCATGCCCAGGGCGGACATCGATGCTCGTGTCGCCGAGATGCTCGGCATCATCAAGCTGCCGCAGATGGCGGATCGCTATCCCTACCAGCTCTCGGGCGGCCAGCAGCAACGCATCGCGCTGGCCCGCGCCATCGCGCCGAAGCCGAAGCTCTTGCTGCTCGACGAGCCGCTGTCGGCGCTCGACGCCAAGGTGCGCGTGTCGCTGCGCGAGGAAATCCGCTCGATCCAGAAGAAGCTCGGCATCACAACCATTTTCGTGACGCACGACCAGGAGGAGGCGCTGTCGATCTCGGACCGGATCGCCGTCATGTATGGCGGCAAGGCCGAGCAGGTCGGCACGCCGTTCGAGATCTACAACCGCCCGGCGACCAAGTTCGTCGCCAATTTCGTCGGCACGCTAAACGTGCTCGAAGGCACCGTCACCGATGCCGCTGCAGGCACGGTGCGGGTCAATTCCGAACAGGTTTCGCTCAAGGGCAAGCTCAACGGCTCCAAGTCCGGCGACACGCTGTCGCTGGCGCTGCGTCCGGAAGCGATTTCGCTGGGCCGTCAGCCCGGCCGTGACTCCAGCCTTTCGGGAGAAATCTCCGAAGTGCATTTTCTCGGCTCGGTCATCCGGGTTCGCGTCGGCATCGGCGGCAACACGGTCTCGCTCGACACCTTCAACAGCCCGGCAACCCCGCCGCCCGCTGTTGGTGAAAAGGCTGAGATCTCGTTCTCGTCGAGCGACATGCTGGTGCTGCACTAAAAACGGCAACACCGGCTTGGATGGCCAAGCGAAGCGAAGCCAGTGTTCTATTCGGTGGGGCAACGTCCCCAAAGGATAGGTTGCGCGAAGCTGAAATCGATCTCCAGCAGGGTATTGGGTGTCATCATCAGCAATGCACTCGTCCCGTTGGCGTTCTTCAGAATTTCCTTACCGTTTCCACTGCCGAGCACCTCCATTTGCTGTTCGATGTTCCATCGGTAGTTGTAGGATATCCCCGTTTTGAAAATGTACTCTCTGTGGATCGCGTGCTTCGAACGGGTAACCGGACCAATAATGTCGAAGGAATAGTCCGTCAATTTCTTAAAGGACTCTCCAAATTTATCACAGTATTTCTTCATGTTGTCTTCGTTGGTCAGGTCGGAATAACCAAGGTCGATCCACTTCCCTTCGATGAGAGACATCATTGTCTCGTTAGTCTTCTGCGCCCAAAGCCCCATGCCCGGATCCGGTCGCGTCGTTCCCAGAAGTTTGATCTTAGCCGCCGCCAATTCATCATATAACGCGGAAGCGCCAGCCGCCGGCGAGAGCAGTATCAATGTGAACAGCGTTGCGGACAATCTCAGCATGGGAGGTCCTCGATCAGCCAATTGTTGCGACATGACTTTGGCGACCAGTAATAAACGACCGTTGGTTTTCATAGGTCAAGGCTGATTGTTATGCTGGCCTGGCCTCAAGCTGGCGCGATGAAGGGCTTCGAAATCGCCTGGAAGACCGGCAGGGCTTCCATCCGTGTGGCGTGGGCTTCCAGAGCCGGAAAGCCCGTCAGCGAAACCAGCCCGGGATGGGCCTCGTCGATGAAGCGGAGCGCCGCGGCAACCGCGATGTCGGCGTGACCGATGCGGCCGTCGAACCAGTATGGTGTCGGCCCCTCCTGACGATCGGCCTCCAGCACAGCCAGAACAGCTTCGATCTGTGTACGGCAGCGCCCGATCCAGAGGTTCGAGACTTTCTCGTGCAGTCGCAATTCGTAGAACAGGCTGATCGCCTTGTCGCCCAGCCCGGTCGCAAGGGCCGAGACCTTCAGCGCCTGATGGCGCGCCGGTTCGGTCGCCGGAAACACCCGTCGGTCGGCCGGAACCAGGCTGTCGAGGTAGTCGAGCATCAAATGGCTCTCGATCAGCACCTCGCCATTGTGTCGAGCCCCAGTATCGGCACATTGTAGGGCCGAATCTTGTCGGCATCGCCGAAGGCCGACCAGGAACGATGTTCGTAGGCAATTCCATACAAGGTCAGCGCGATTCCGACGCGGCGGACGAAAGGCGAGTCATACTGGCCGATGAGGATCATGCCATTCTTGTACGGCAAGAGGCTGTTTAAGGCGTACTGCCAGAGGGCTTGAGTTTGATGGCCAATCGACCCCATCCTGCAGGTATATCTGCGCCGGCAATCCCGTCTCACTGAAGTAACAGCCCATGGCTCTTTTCGAACTCACCCTTGTCCTGCTTTTGATCGCTGTCGCGCTGACGGCGCTGTCGCGGCGCGTACAGGTTCCCTATCCCTCTTTGCTGGCGCTGGCCGGGGTGGCCATCGCCTTCGTGCCTGGCGTGCCGACCATAGAGATCGATCCGGAACTGGCGCTAGCCCTGTTCATCGCGCCGGTGCTGCTCGATGCCGCCTATGATACCTCGCTGCGCGATCTCAACCGCTACAGGGTGCCGCTTGTGCTGCTGGCGCTTGGCGCCGTCCTTTTCACGACAGCGACGGTCGCACTTGCCGGCTGGGCGATGGCAGGCCTGCCGATCGCCGCGGCCATAGCGCTTGGCGCCATCGTGGCGCCGCCCGATGCGGTTGCGGCATCGGCCGTGCTTGGCCAGTTCAAGGTGCCGCACCGCATCACTGCCATTCTGCAAGGCGAGAGCCTGCTCAACGACGCCACCGCCTTGCTGATCTACCG
Organism: Mesorhizobium sp. M7A.F.Ca.CA.004.04.2.1; assembly: GCF_004022825.1. Classification (NCBI taxonomy): domain Bacteria; kingdom Pseudomonadati; phylum Pseudomonadota; class Alphaproteobacteria; order Hyphomicrobiales; family Phyllobacteriaceae; genus Mesorhizobium; species Mesorhizobium sp. M7A.F.Ca.CA.004.04.2.1. The sequence continues at coordinate 1,426 of NZ_RZPH01000290.1, read as the reverse complement.
GATGGCGATTTCGGCGGCGGCAGGTTCCATTCTGCTGAGCAGCGCCGTTCCGATGATCCTGCTGTCCACGCTCGGCAGTCTTGCGGCCGGCTACCTGCTTGGCCGGGTGTCTCTGATGACGCTGGGCCGGATCGAAGACCCGGCGAGCGGCACTGTGGTGCAATTTGCCGGCACATTCGGGGTCTGGATCCTGGCCGACAGGATCGGACTGTCGGCCATCATCACCATAGTCGTCTATGCCATGACGATCGCCCGCACCGCGCCGCGCCGCATGCCGGCCAGAAACCGCATCAGCTCCTATTCGGTCTGGGAGACGGCGGTCTTCGTGCTCAATGTTCTGGCTTTCGTGCTGATGGGCCTGCAGGCGCGTACGATCGTCGGCCGGCTTGCCGGGCAAGGGCAGACCGATGCGTTCGTCCTGGCTGGGACAGTGCTTGCCATCGTCATCGTCTCACGCCTCATCTGGGTGTTGGGGTGCGGCGCGATCATCAGGTGGTTTGGCCGTTTCGGCGTGGCTGATCGTCAGCGTGACGCTCCGTCGTTTCGTGGCGGCGTGCTGATCGGCTGGTGCGGGATGCGCGGTTTGGTGACGCTTGCGGCGGCATTCGCCCTGCCGGCTGACTTCCCGGCCCGCGACCCGATCGTGCTCGCTGCCTTCACGGTTGTGCTCGGCACGCTGGTGCTGCAAGGCATGAGCCTGAAGCCGCTGCTGCGCCTGCTGAACCTCGACCCTGACGAAACGGTCGACCGCGAGATCGCGCAGGCGCGCGTCGTGGTCATGCAAGCCGCGCTCGACATATTGAGCGGCAAGACATCGGACGCGGCGGCCGCGGTGCGCGAGCAATATGCCGCTCAACGCAAGATCGCCAAAAATCCCGACGATGCCCAGGCGGCGACCGAATATGACCGCTTGCGTCTTTATGCGATCAAGAGCCAGCGCGACGCGCTGGAGGAATTGCGCCGCAACGGGACGATTGGCGACGAAGCCTATCATCGCCTTGAGGAAGAGATCGACTGGACCGAACTGGCGGCGTCGCCACCCGGCCGTTTCCAGCCGCTGAATACATAAGGCATCGCACGCCGTTTTCCGGCGCACGGAAGATATCGAAGTGCTTCGGGATCGGTGCATGATCCCGGTGAAGGGCAAGGCTGGTCCAAGCCACGTCCATTCTCCTGCACATTGCCACCGTGGCATCGAACCGTTACTGCCAACACGAAATTGAGCCGGATAAGCAATGAAGCTGGTCAGCTACAACATCCAGTACGGGTTCGGCGGCGACGGCCGCTACGATCTTTCGCGCGCCGCGCGCATCGTTGCCGGCGCCGACATCATTGCGCTGCAAGAGGTCGAGCGGCACTGGCAGCGCAGCAATTTCGACGACCAGCCGGAACTGCTTTCGCGTCTGCTGCCCGAACATCACTGGGT
>NZ_RZPH01000028.1:0-15879 GCF_004022825.1 Mesorhizobium sp. M7A.F.Ca.CA.004.04.2.1 | reverse complement strand
GCCGGGACATCGACCAGCCCGCCGGTACGCTGTCGGGCGGCAACCAGCAGAAGGTTGTCATCGGCAAATGGCTGGCGACGAAGCCGAGGGTGCTGTTGCTCGACGAGCCGACGCGCGGCATCGATGTCGGCGCCAAACGCGAGATCTACGACCTGATCTTCAAGCTGGCGCGCGACGGTCTCGCCATCGCCGTCATCAGCTCCGAACTGCCGGAGCTGCTGCACCTCTCCGACCGCATCCTGGTGATGGCCGATGGCCGCCAGACAGGCATTCTTTCCCGCGACGCGGCCAGTGAGGAGGCCATCATGCGCCTCGCCGCCCCGCGCCGGACCATATCGAGACCAGCCGCATGACCGTTTTGAAACTCCTGTCCCGGACCAAGCTCTATTGGGGCCTGATCGCCATCTTCCTGATCGGTGTCCTGGGCTCGCCGATGAGCTCGAAGGGCAACAACATCTTCCTCTCCTACGGCAATCTGCTCGATGTGCTGCGCCAGGTGTCGACCACCGGCCTGATCGCCACTGGCATGACGGCTGTCATCATCACCGGCGGCATCGATCTCTCCGTCGGCTCGCTAATGGCCATCTGCTCGGTGGTCTGCGCCATGCTGCTGACGGTTCCAGGCGTGACGCCGGGCGTCGTGCTGGGCGTGCCAACCGTCGCCCTGGTGGCGCTTTGCCTCGGTTTCGTCGTCACCCGTTTCATTTTCCAGAACCTGGCAAAATCCCGTGCCGGCGCCGACCTCCTCCGTGAGATCAAGCTGGACGGGATTCGCGGCCTGGTCACGCCCGCCGTCGTCGGCGTGGTCCTGTGCTGCCTGTCGCTGTGGTTTCTGCTGCCGCAGATCGAGCCGAAATTCGGTGTGCTCGGCGTGCTGCTGGTGGCGCCGTGCGTTGGTTTGCTGTTCGGCGCGCTCAACGGCTTCATCATCGTTGCCGGGCGCCTGCAGCCCTTCATCGTCACCCTGGCGATGATGGTGACGGCGCTCGGCATCGCACGGCTGACCGCCGGCCAGAACAATGCGGTGCTGCCGGTCTATACCGGCTCCAACGCGACCGCCGATTTCGAGATCCTGCGCTCGCTGGTGTTCGGCATCATCCCGATGCCGGGCCTGTTCTTCCTCAGCGCCATCCTGATCTATGGCGCGGTGCTGCGCTTCACGCCGTTCGGCCGCTATGTCTATGCCATCGGCGGCAACGAGGAGGCGGCGCGCCTCTCCGGCATCGCCGCCGGCCGCGTCAAGATCGCAACCTATGCCGTCTCGGGGCTGCTCGCCGGCATCGCCGCCGTGCTCTATGTCGCACAGTACCGGCAAGGCAAGCCGGATGCCGGCGCCGGGCTGGAGCTCGACGCCATCGCCGCCGTGGTCATCGGCGGCACCAGCCTGATGGGCGGGCGCGGCAGCCTCACCGGCACGTTCTGCGGCGTGCTGATCTTCGGTCTGCTCTCCAACATCCTGCAGCTCCACAACATCAATTCGAACCTTCAGCTGGTGCTGAAGGGGATGATCATCATCGGCACCGTGCTCGTGCAGGAGCGCAATGCCGGTGATCTCCTGGCCTATCTGCGCCTGCCCGGCGGGCAATCGGCGCACAAGGAAACGGCCGCGGCAAAGCGGCCGTCGCAAGAGACACCGTCTCTCAATCTCGGAGGAAACAAAAAATGAAACGACGTGACATGCTGAAGCTTGCTGCAGTGACCGCGGCACTGCTGACCACCACCGCGCTTCTGACCACCGGCAATGCCTTCGCCCAGGACAAGAAGTGGAAGATCGGCTTCTCGCAGGTGACGACCATCGAGCCCTGGCGCGCGCAGTTCAACAAGGACATTCTGGCCGAAGCCGCCAAGCATCCCGAGGTCGAACTGATCATCACCGACGGCGAGGACAAGACCGAAAAGCAGGTCGCCGATGTCGAGAACCTGATCCGCCAGGAAGTCGATGCGCTGTTGGTGTCACCGAAGGAATCGGCCGGCCTGACCGGCGTCGTGCAGCAGGCGATCGATGCCAAGATCCCGGTCTTCGTGCTCGACCGCAATGTCGAGACCAAGGACTACACGCAGTTCGTCGGTGGCGACAACGCGCTGATCGGCCGCGCGGCCGGCGAATATGCCGTCGAACTGCTTGGCGGCAAGGGCAAGGCTGCAGGCAACGTCGTCGAGATCTGGGGCGGCATGGGCACCCAGCCGGCGCATGACCGCCACGACGGCTTCCACGAATTCACCGACAAGGAGCCGGGCATCAAATATCTGCTCGACCAGCAATCGGGCGACTGGAAGCAGGATCAGGCCTACAATCTGATGGCCAACGCGCTGAAGAGCAACGAGAAGATCGATCTCGTTTACGGACACAACGATCCGATGGCCTACGGCGCCTATCTCGCCGCCAAGGATGTCGGCCGCGAGAAGGACATCAAGTTCATTGGTATCGACGGCCTGCCCAACGAAGGCGTGCAGATGGTCAACAAGGGCGAGCTGACGGCAACCTTCACCTATGTCACTCCCGGTGCCGAAGGCCTGCGCCAGGCGATCAAGTTCCTCAACGGCGAGAAGGTCGAAAAGACCATCACTCTGCCGACCGAGAAGATCACCAAGGAAAACGCCGCCCAGGTGCTGAAGGACAACGGCCTCTGAGCCAAGCTTCCTGCCGGGTGCCTTTTTGGCGCCCGGCGGTCTAAGCCAGCTTCACCAGCAGCTTCATGAAGGTGGCGATCTCCTTGGCGGAGAGCGGTGCCAGCGTCTCCTGGGTGATCTCGCGCGCCAGCGGGATCAGGCGGTCGATGGCATCACGGCCTGCCGCGGTCAGATTGACCAGCAGCCGTCTCTTGTCGACCTCGTGCCTGGAAAGCTCGACCAGGCCGCGCGCCTTCAGCCGGTCGATGACGCCCTTCACCGTCGCCGCATCCATCGCGATCAGCGTGCCGAGCTGGTTCTGCGAGGTCTCGCCGACGTCACGCAGCTTGGCCAACGCCGCGAATTGCGGCGGCGTCAGATCGCCGATATGCGCGGCAAATATCGCCACATGGCGCTGATGCGCCTTGCGCAGGATGAAGCCGACCTGCTCCTGCAGCAGGTAATCCTGGTCGTCCGGCGCCTCGACCTCGACCAGCTTGAGCAGATTGTCCTCGCCGCTCACCGCAAGCCATCCCAGGCTTTGATGTCATCGGCCGCGAGACCACCCATGCGATTGTGGATGCGCGGGCCACAGGTCATGGCGAGGCAGAACAGGATTTCGTCTGGGCGCGGACCATCGCTGATGCCGACTTCCATGGCGTCGAAATGGCTGCGCACATAGGCGGCGTTGATGTGGCCGAGCGGTACATCGAGCTTTGAACCGAACGCGCCGACCTTCTTGGCCGACGGCACGATCGCCTTGGCGTCGCCGAGCCGTTCGCGCATGGCGTAGCCGCCGGGCACATGCCACAGCGCACCGTGCTCCAACTCGCCCGCCGTGCCGACAATGGCGCCCTTGCCGTAGCCGTCGATCTGCTTGACGTCGCCGCCGAGCGCCGCGATCAGCCGGTCGGCGAGCAACAGGCCGAGCGGCTTCAGATCGTCCATGGCGCTCTGCAAGTCTTCGACATAGCGCCCGGCGAACGGGTTTTTCACCAGGGCCATCGCGGCGGCGCGGCGGCGCGGCACCTGGGCCACCGGCCCGCCCTCGTGAAAAATCTCTTCGGTCAGCACCGCGATTTTGCGGATCGAAAACTCAGGCATGGGCAACTTCCTCCCTCGAACTTTTGTTGGGCGCGGCAAGCGCAACCGAGCCACTGATGCGGGCCTCACCGCCAAGAAACAGCGCCGATCCGGCAATCAGGCCGCGCCGGCGAAAATCTTCGGCGACGGCAAGGCCATTGTCCAGCGCCCGCGCCACTTCGCCAAGGGCAAGCGTGCCGACACCATGTGTCACCAGGCGCGCGCCGAGATCGCTGTCGGGCGACAATTCATGTGCGGGAATGCGCTTGATGGCGGGATTGCCGGGCAGGTCCACCGCGTTGGCAATGAGGGTCGCCGCCGCATCTGCCTCGGCGCCGGTCCGCGCGAGCACGGTGACGGCGTCGGCAATGCCAAGCGAGAAGGAGCGGCCGCGCCAGCCGCTGGTGGCAACGCCGCGAACGCCATCTTCCGCGCGGATCGTGATCCGGTCGGCCATGCCGTTACCGGTGCCGGCGACCGCCAATCCCATCGACTGTCCCCTGCCGATATGGATTGCGCAGTCGCCACCATTGTTGACATAGGCGCGATCGAGCTTGCGGCCGGCAAGCAATGCGGCGAGCGTTTCGTCGGCTACCGATCCCGCGACGGCGGCCATCGGTGTTATGAAGCATTCCGCCAGGGGCATGACGGCTGCTTCCATGCGGCGCGCCGTCGGGCCGGCGAAGCTGCGCGGCGCCAGGAAAAACGCCGGTAGTCGCAATTCGGGGAGCTCCTCGACCAGCTCCATCAGGATCGTCTGGAACCGCGCTACCGCCTGTTCATAGGCTCGGCGGCATTCATCCGCCTCACCAAAAACCTCGACGATCAGGTCGATCGGCCCGTGGTTGAGATGGAGCCGCTTGCCGTCCTGCAGCCAGTTGGCTTGCGGGCCTTGCATCACCCGGCCCCGTTCGAGCCGGCACGGCGTAGCTGCGCGAGTGGCGGCCATGGATTGGTGGCTTCGGCGCCTGTGCCGCGGCGCGGATTGAGGTACTCACCGCCTTTTGCGACAATATCCTCGACGCTGCGGATCTCGGCCTCGTACCCGCCGAGCCTGACATAGTCGTCGCGGCGCAGCGTGAACTCGATAGGCGCCACCAGCGCCGGCGTCGGCACATAGCCGAAGGCACCCTCAGGCACTCTGGTGACATCGACCATCAGCGTGATGCCGCCGCCCGGCCAGACATAGACCGGCGCGCCGCCGACCGTGACATAGGTGGTCAGGCCCTGAACCGAGCGGGTGAGATTGACCGGGTTTTCGGTGACGCCGGCCCGCAGCGAGCCGCCGGCGCCGCCGATGAACAGCACTGTGCACAAAGCTGGCTCGCAATTGTCCTCGATCAGCCCGACCGACTTCTGCAGCCGTTCGGGGAAAGGTTTTTGCACCGGTTTCAGTTCGTCGTCGAGTTCGTAATAGGCGAACTGTTCGCCGGTGGTCGACACCATCAGCAGCGACAGCCCCGGCCGCGCGACTTTCTTGGCGTTCCACTCTCCGAGGATCGACAGCGGGTCTGAAATGCTGGTGCCGCCCCAGCCCAGCCCGGGTTCGGACACCTTGAAATAGCGGCCCGGCGTCGAACGGCGGCCGATTATTTTTATCCCTGTATCCTGCCAGCCCAGCACCTTGCCGGCCTGATGCTCGGAAACGACGCCGGTGATGTGGTCGTCGACCACCACCACCTCGTCGACAAGGCCGCGCCATTGCGTGGCGAACATGCCGATGGTGGCCGAGCCGCAGCCGACGCGCATTCGGTGTTCCTGCTTGCCGTCGATGACAGGTGCTTTGCCGGCTTCGACTATGATGGTGGCGCCGCCGTCGATGGCCAGTTCCACCGGCTTGCGGTTGCACAGATTGAGCAGCGCGTCACAGGTGGCGCGTCCCTCGGCCTTGGAGCCGCCGGTCAGATGGTGCACACCGCCCAGCGACAGCATCTGCGAGCCATACTCGCCCGTCGTGACATGGCCGATCGCTTCGCCGGCTGCGCGGACTATTGCCGTCTCGGGACCGAGGTGACGGTCGGTATCGATCTTCACCTTGACGCCGCAATAGGAGAAGATGCCCTCGGTGACGACGGTGACGAGATCGACGCCTTCGACCTCCTGGCTGACGATGAAGGGGGCCGGCTTGTAGTCGGGATAGGTGGTGCCGGCGCCGATTGCGGTGACGAAGCGGCGGCCGGTGTTGACCAGTTCGCCGTCCCAGGCCTCGCCCACGGCGACGAACGGCACGATCGCCGCGCCGGTCTCGGCCGCATGATCGAGGATGGTCAGCGGGTCCGTCCGCACGATCCTGCCGCCGACATTGCCGTAGCGGTCGCATGCTCCGGTGCGCCCGTCAGCGATGTAGCACATCACCGGACAGGCATCGCAGCGGATCTTCTCCGCCACCAGCTTCTCGCCGGGATCATGGGTCTCGAAGCGTTCGGCAAGCTCGCTCATCGGCGTGCCTCCTTTTCGCGGATGCCATCTTTTTCGCGGATGCCAGCGCGGATACGCGTCGGCGTCGCCGGAATCTTGGTGACCAGCACGCCGGTGGCGTGGCGGATGGCATTGAGGATCGCCGGTGCCGTCGGGATCAGCACATGCTCGCCCAAACCCTTGGCGCCAAAGGGTCCTTCCGGATCCGGAACTTCAATCAGAATGGTCTCGATCGGCGGCACGTCGCCAATGGTCGGGATGAGATAATCGTGCAAATTCTCGGTGCGGCCGGGGATATACTCTTCCATCAGCGCCATGCCGATGCCTTGCGCAATGCCGCCTTCGATCTGGCCCTCGGCCAGCAGCGGGTTGATCGCCTTGCCGACATCATGCGCGGCGGTGATTTTCAGCAGCTTCACCGTGCCGAGCTTAAGGTCGACCTCCAATTCGGCGATCTGCACGCCATAGCCGTAAACGGCGTAGGGTTTGCCCTGGCCCCTGGCGTCGAGGGGCAGCGTCGGCGGGTCGTAGGTCTCCTCGGCGCGAAAGACGAAGCCTTCGGTGTCTACATCCAATGTCGCGAGATCGACGCGGCGCGTGGCTTCACCTTCGCGGATGACGATCACGGGGCCGTCGAGCTGCAGGGCTGCGTTTTCGGAAACATTGGCGAAGCGCAGGATCGTTTCGCGCAAGGCGCGGCCGGCCTTTTCGGCCGCCTTGCCGGTTACAAAAGTCTGGCGCGAGGCCGAGGTCTTGCCGGCGTCGGGGGTGATGGCCGTATCGGCGCTCTTCAACTGGAATTTCTCAAGCGGCAGGCCGAGCGCGTCGGCGCATATCTGGGCGATGACCGTGTTGGATCCCTGGCCGATATCGACGGCGCCCTGGTGCAGGATGACCGTGCCGTCAGCCGCGATGCCGACCCGGATTGTCGACGGGTTGGGCAGCGAGGTGTTGCCGCAGCCATACCAGCAGGACGCGACGCCAACGCCGCGCTTTCTATCCCTGCTGGCACGGTTGAACGCATCCGCATCAGCCGTCGCGCGCACCCAATGCGGCTGCAGCGATTCGAGGCATTCGGCAATGCCGACGCCGGACTCCAGAAGCTGCCCGGTAACCGTTTCGGATCCGTTACGAAGGCAGTTCTTCAAGCGAAAATCGAGCCGGTCCATGCCGAGCTTGCCGGCTAGCTCGTCATACAGCGTCTCCTGCATGATCGTCGCTTGCGGCACGCCGAAGCCGCGGAATGCGCCGGAGATCGGCCCATGCGTGTGGATGGCGCGGCCTTCGGCGCGGTAATTCGGCGTCGCATAGGGTCCGGAGGCGTGCACCGGCACGCGGTTGGCCACGGTAGGGCCCCAGCTTGCATAGGCGCCGGTGTTGAAGTCACCTTCGAAGATCATGCCGGTGACAATGCCGTCGGCATCGGCGCCGATGGTCGCTCTCATCTCGGCCGGATGGCGCTTGGTGGTCGAAATCATCGATTCGGTGCGGGTGTAGGCAAGTGCCGCCGGCCGCCCCGTCTTCATCGCCACCAGGCCGATCAGCGGCTGCAGCGAAACGTCGAGCTTGGACCCGAAACCGCCGCCGGTCGCGGTCGGCACGATGCGCACCTTGTCGACGGCTAGGCCGAGCACCTTCGCCGTCTCGTCGCGGTCCATATAGGGCGCCTGGGTGCAGGCGACGACGACCAGCGTGTCGCCGTCCAGATAGGCATAGCCGGCTTCCGGTTCGATATAGGCGTGCTCGACATAGGAGGTGTCGATGGCGCCAGAGACGGTGAAAGCCGCGCCGGCAAGCGCTGCTTCCGGATCGCCGCGTTCGACGAAGCCGGAGGTCAGCAAGTTTGCCGCCCTGTTTTCATGAATGAGCTTGGCACCGCCGGCGCGCGCTTCGCAGGATTGGAGAACATGCGGCAATTCGGTCCAGCGGATCGGAAAATCCGAGAGGTCGAGATCGAGCATCGCCTCACGCTCGCCGGCAACCAGCGCCACCGCCTCACCGCGGAGGCGGGCAAACCCCTCAGCCAGCGCCGGCTGGTCGGCGAACGGGCCGATGACGCCGAAACAGTTTTTTCCCGGAATGTCGGCTGCTGTGAAGACACCGGCTATGCCGGGATGCGCCTTCGTCCAGCCGTCGAGGTCGCCGAAGGCGAAGCTGGCGTGATAATGCGGCGAGCGGACCACCAGCACGGCCAGCGCATCGGCGGGGAAGGAATCGCCGCCGAATTTCTCAGCCCCGGTGACCTTCGGCACGCCATCGAGCCGGACGGGCGAGGAGCCGATCGCATGGCCTGATCGAGGCAAGCGGAAATCGAGGCTTGCGCCCTGCAGGGACGCATCCATCACCGCCGCGATGATCTTCCGGTAGCCGGTGCAGCGGCAGAGAATACCGCCCAGCGCATCCTGCACCTCGGCCTCGGTCGGGCTTGGCTGTTTGTCCAGCAACGCCGTTGCCGCGACCAGCAGCGCCGGCGTGCAGATGCCGCACTGCGCCGCGCCATGGGCAAGGAACGAGGCCTGCAGCGCCGACAGCCGGCCATTGGCGAGGCCTTCGACGGATGTTACCGCCGTCCCGGCGGCGGAAGCCGCCGACATCAGGCAGGCGCAGACCGGATCGCCGTCGACCAGCACCGTACAGGCGCCGCAGTCGCCGGCGTCGCAGCCGATCTTGGTGCCGGTCAACAGCAATTCATCGCGCAACACCAGGGACAGGCGGCGCAGGGGCGGCACATTGACCGAGACGGCGGTGCCATTGACCTCGAAGGCGATATCGGCGCGCGCAGCGCCGAAGCCTGGCTGGGCACTGCCCGGATCGGGCAGGGCTTCACGCGCGTCAGGCCAATTTTGGCTCATGCCGCCACCTCTTCGCCAGTCGTACGCCCCATAGCCGCGAGCACCGTGCGGGCAACAATCTCGCGCACCGCATCGAGCCGGTATTCGGCGCTGCCGCGCACATCGGCGATCGGCGACAGTTCTGCCATCGGCGCGGCCAGGACCGCGTCGGCGAGTCCGCCGTCCACCGGCAGACCGTGCAGCGCGGCTTCGACGCCGGCCAGCCGCTTGGCCACCACCGAACAGGAGCCGGCGGCGACCGCCGCTTGCCGGACAAGGCCATCCTGGACGACCAGACGCGCCGCCACCATGGCGATGGAAATGACGAGATAACGGCGCGCGCCGAGCTTGACGAAAGCCGACGTGCCGCTGGGCTTCGGCACGCGGATGGCCGTGACCATCTCACCGGGCAGCAGAGCGGTTCGGCGGTTGCCGAGAATGAAGTCCTGCAACGGCAGATGCCGCGTCGCGGCCACCGAGCGCAGCTCGACCTCGGCATCGAGGATGAGCAGGGCCGGCACGCCGTCTGCGGCAGGCGATGCGTTGCAGAGATTGCCGGCGACCGAGGCGACGTTCTGGATCTGCACCGAGCCAACCTCACGCGCCGCCTGTTTCAGCGCATCGAAGGCCGGCGGCAAGGGATGGCGGACGATGTCGGTCCAGGTCGTGCGCGCGCCGATGACGAAATGGTCGTGCGTCTCGGCAATGCCGCGCAGCGCCGCCAGGCCGTTAATGTCGAGAACATTGTCGCGGAACGGTTTGCTGCCCTGTGCCGGATAGAAATCGGTGCCGCCGGCAAGGATGCGCCAGGCGCCCTCGCCAAGCAAAGCGAGCGCTTCGTCGACCGAGGTGGGTTTCGCGTAACGGATCACGCTTTGCCTTCCAGAAGGAACTTTCCGAATCCGGTATTTCCGGCGTTCGAGCCGAGAAACTCATTCGTATGCAAATGATATCAAGCCCGCTGGATTTGTCAAAGCCCGAGTTTGCGGCGGCCCGGCCGGCACGCATTTGTTATGTCGCGAGAGGTTGACGCCGCCGGCCATCTGGTCAAGTTTCTGCGTCCGGTCGCGTCAGCGGCATTTTCCACTGGAGCCTGCATACGGAAGAGGAAAGCCCATGGCCGACGAGGCGCTTGTTGTCATCGACCTGCAGAACGACTTTTGTCCCGGCGGCGCGCTGGCGGTTGCCGGCGGCGATGAGATCGTGCCACTGGTCAACGACCTGATCCGGCGAACCGACCATGTCGTGCTGACGCAGGACTGGCATCCCGCCGGTCATTCCAGCTTTGCCTCCAGCCATCCGGGCGCGCAGCCTTTCACGATGATCGAAATGCCCTATGGTCAGCAGACGCTGTGGCCGGACCACTGCATCCAGGGCAGCCTGGGCTCGGATTTCCATTCCGGCCTGGCCTGGACCAAGGCCGAGCTCGTCATTCGCAAGGGATTTCGGTCTGATATCGACAGCTATTCGGCCTTCTTCGAGAACGACCGCACGACGCAGACCGGCCTTGCCGGCTACCTCCGGGAGCGCGGCATCGACACGCTGACCCTGGTCGGGCTGGCGACCGATTTCTGCGTCGGCTTTTCGGCGCTGGACGCCGTCAGCCAGGGCTTCAAAACCACAGTGCGGCTCGATGCCTGCCGCGGCATCGATCTCAACGGTTCGCTCGATGCCATGCTGCAGCGCCTGCGCGACGCCGGCGTGACGCTCGAAGACCCTTTGTCGGATTGAACGGCCGTTGGGCAAGCACCCCCTCACCCGGATTGCCAGCCGAATTGCGAAGGGCAATTCGGGGCAATCCGACCTCTCCCCGAGGGGAGAGGAGAAGGCGAGCGTCGGCGCCGAGTCTCTTCTCCCCTCGGGGAGAAGGTGGCCGCGTAGCGGCCGGATGAGGGGGCCTTTTTCATATCCGATCTCCCTGTTGGCTGCATGCGCTGCGATAATTGCCGCCGTGCTGTTCCCGGCACAGGCTTTCGCGGCGGAGGAACACGGCCTGCCCGGCGCTTCGATGCCGCTGTGGTGGGCGCTGCCCTTTGCCGGGCTGCTGTTGTCGATCGCCACCGGTCCGCTGCTGTTTCCTCATGTTTGGGAACATCACTACGGCAAGATATCGGCCCTTTGGGCCGCACTGGTGATCGTGCCGCTGGCGGCTGCCTTCGGTGTTCCCACAGCGACCGAAGCGGTGCTGCATGCGTTGCTCACGGAATACATGTCGTTCATCATCCTGCTGTTTGCGCTGTTCACCATTTCGGGCGGCATTCTCCTTGCCGGCAACATTCACGGCACGCCGCTGGTGAATGCAGGCCTGCTGCTGGTCGGCGCGCTGCTGGCCTCGGTGATAGGCACGACCGGTGCCTCGATGATCCTGATCCGGCCGATCATCCGCGCCAACGATAACAGGCCGTTCAACGCCCATGTCGTCATCTTCTTCATCTTCCTGGTGTCCAACATCGGCGGCTCGCTGACGCCGCTTGGCGATCCGCCGCTGTTCGTCGGCTTCCTCAGAGGTGTCGACTTCTTCTGGACGACCGCCAATCTCTGGCGCGAGACCCTGTTCGTCGGCGGTGCCGTGCTGGCCGTCTTCCTGGGCATCGACATCATCCTGCATCGGCGCGAGGCTGGCGCGCCGAAGATCAAGGATCCGACGCCGGATACCAAGGTGCGTCTGCGCGGCCTGGCCAACCTTCCGCTGCTGGCGGGCGTGATCGGCGCCATCCTGGTGTCGGCGGCCTGGAAGCCCGGCGTCAGCTTCTCGGTGTTCGGCGTCAGTCTCGAACTGCAGAATCTGGTGCGCGACGCCATCATCCTGGCGCTCGCCCTGCTGTCGCTTCCGCTCTCCTACAAGAGCCACCGGGAGGCGAACGGCTTCAATTGGGGCCCGATAGCAGAGGTGGCAAAATTGTTTGCCGGCATCTTCATCTGCATCGTGCCGGTCATCGCCATCCTAAGGGCAAGCCATGACGGCGCGCTGGCACCGCTGGTGTCGCTTGTCAGTTCACCCTCGGGTACGCCCAACGATCTCGCCTATTTCTGGCTGACAGGGGCATTGTCGTCCTTCCTCGACAATGCGCCGACCTATCTGGTGTTCTTCGAGCTTGCCGGCGGCGACCCCCGGCACCTGATGACGGAGTTCGCTTCGACGCTTGCCGCGATCTCGGCCGGCGCGGTGTTCATGGGCGCCAACACCTATATCGGCAATGCGCCGAACTTCATGGTCTACGCCATCGCCCGCCATCGCGGCGTGAAGATGCCGGGCTTCTTCGGCTACATGCTGTGGTCTGGGCTGGTGCTGATCCCGACATTTTTGGTCGCGGGCTTTCTGTTCTTCGGCTGATCACCCGACGCCGACATAGCGGCGGACCGCCGACGGGTCGGCGCGCAACTCCTCGACGTCGACCGTCTCGCGGTTGCGGCCGTTTTCGATGAAGGCAACGTGGTCGGCGACCGAAAGCACCGCATCGACACGCTGCTCGACCAGGATGGTCGAGACGCCCATGTCGCGCAGCTTCGACACCGTCTCGCGGATCTTGGCGATCATCGACGGCATCAGCCCTTCGGTTGGCTCGTCGAGCAGCAGCACTTGCGGTTCGAGACAGAGCGCGCGCGCCATGGCCAGCATCTGCTGTTCGCCGCCGGACAATGTGCCGGAACGCTGCCGCAGCCGCTGGCGCAGCAGCGGGAACAGGTCGAGGACATTTTCCCGCACGGCCTTGCCCTTGCCGCGCGCCATCAGGCCGATCTCGATGTTTTCCGCCACCGTCATTTCGGCGAACAGCCGTCTTCCCTGCGGCACATAGGCGACGCCGGCCTTGGGCACTTCATGCGCCGGCAGACCAGTCAACTCTTGGCCATCGAGCCTGATCGAGCCGGCGCTTGAGGGAACCAGTCCCATGATGGCTTTCAGCGTCGTCGTCTTGCCGGCGCCATTGCGGCCGAACAGGCACAGCACCTCGCCCTTGTTCAGCACCAGGTCGAGGCCATAGAGCACCTGGACCTCGCCATAGTAGCAGTCCAGTCCAGAGATGGTCAGCGCCTCGGACTTTGCCTCGGTCATGGGGCGGTCCCCAGATAGGCTTCCTGCACCGCCGCGTTCTCGCGGATCGCTTCGGGGGTGCCTTCGGCCAGGATCTTGCCGGCATTGAAGACGGTGATGCGGTCGGCGAGTTGCATGACGACAGGCATGTTGTGCTCGATCAGAAGCACGGTGGCGTTCTTGGCGATCTCGCGCACCAGGGTGATGAAATTGTCGATCTCGCTGTCGGCCAGCCCTTGCGTCGGCTCGTCGAGGATCAGCAGGCGCGGCTTCAGTGCGAGGCCCATCGCCACTTCCAACAGGCGCTGATGGCCGTAGGACAATTGGCCCGCCGGCATGTGGGCACGATCGGCCAGGCCGGTGCGTTCCAGTGCGGTCATGACAGCGGCCTGTATCGCGCTCTTGGAATGACTGCCATGCCGCTGCGTCAGTTGCGCGGGCAGCGCGACGTTGGCGTAAACGGACAGGTTGGCATAGACGCTGGTGAGCTGGAAGGTGTAGGCGATGCCCCTGCGCACCCTGACATAGGCAGGCAGATTGGTGATGTCGGCGCCGTCGAAGACGATCATGCCGGCAGACAGCTGGATGCGGCCGCTGACCAGGCTGACGAAGGTGGTCTTCCCCGCCCCGTTGGGGCCGATCACGGCACGGATCTCGCCCGGCATCAGCGCGAAATCGACATTGTCGACGGCGCGCAGACCACCGAAATTGCGCGACAGGCCCTTGGTGGTCAAAAGCGGCATCATGGCAGCCACCCGAGCCAGCGCTGGCGGATGCTGCCCAGAATGCCTTTCGGGAAAAACAGCACCAGCAGGATCAGCGCGATGCCGACGATCAGCAGATAGGCGGAGGTGTAGCCGCTGGTGATATCAATGACATAGTACATGAACAGCGTGCCGATCAGCGGTCCGAGCGTCGTCGCGGCACCCCCCAGCAGCACCCACAGCAGCGGCAGGATCGAATACTGCACCGACGCGAAGCTCGATCCGACACATAGCCGAACAGCAGCGCATAGGCGGCCCCCGAGGCCGCGCAGATGATGCCGGAGATGACGACGGCGGCGAGCTTGTTCGAAAACGTATCGTAGCCGAGCATCTTCGTGCGCTCCTCATTCTCGCGGATGGCGACCAGCACGCGGCCATAGCGGGAGCGGACGATGGCCAATGTGACGAGCAGCACGATGGAAAACAGCGCCAGCGCTGTCATGTAGCGCACCGTCGGATTGGTGAGTTCGAGCGATGTAGCGCCAAAGCTGAGCACCCGCGCCGGCTGCGGCACGACCATGCCTTGGTCGCCGCCGGTCCAAGTCGCGAAGTAGAGGATGAGGAGGTAGAACACTTGAGCGAACATCATGGTGACGATCATGAAGGCGACGCCCGTGGTGCGCAACGCCAGCAGGCCGATCACGAGTGAAACAACAACACCACAGCCGAGGCCCGAGGCGAATGCCGCTGGTACGCTCCAGCCGAGCTGGATGACGGCAAGGCCGGCGCCATAGAGCCCGGCGGCGAAGAACATCGCATGGCCGAGGCTGAGCAGGCCGACATAGCCGAACAGCATGTTGTAGCCCATGGCAAAGACCGCCAGCACCATGATGCGGGCAAGCAGGCCGTGATAGTAGTCCGGCAGCAGGAAGCTCAGCACGAAGAGCAGGGCGATGACGCCGAGATGCAGGGCATAGGCTTTTGCCGGCGAAGCTTCGCTCATCGCGATGCCGTCCCGAACAGGCCTTGCGGGCGGAACACCAGCACCATGGCGACGAGCAGCGTGGCAATGATCTTGGCCAGCGTCGGCGAGAAGAACATCGAGATGATGCCGTCGGAGAGGCCGATCAGCACGGCGGCGACGACCGTGCCGCGCAGCGAGCCGAGGCCGCCGATGATGACGACGATGAAGGAGAGCAGCAGCGGATCCTGTCCCATCAGATAATGCGCCTGGCTGATCGGCACGATCAGCACCGCGGCAATGGCCGCCAGCATGGCACCGAGCGCGAAGACGCCGCCATAGACACGGCCGACAGGGATGCCGAAGGCCTGTGCGGTTTCGCTGTCATACTGCGTGGCGCGCATGACGAGGCCGATCCTGGTGCGCGTCAGCACCAGCCATGTCGCGGTGAGCAGCAGCGCGGAAGCGGCGATAACAGACAGTTTGTAGCCGGAATAGCCGAACCACGGCAAAAGGATGCGGTAGCTGAACGGCGGCTCGACCGGCCGAGCCTCCGGGCCATAGAAAGTCAGCGCCAGCTGCTGGATGATGTAGAGCATGCCGATGGTGGCGACGATGGTGGCTTCCGGATTGTAATTGAGCCGGCGCAGCACCAGCCGTTCGGCGACCAGCGCAATGGCGCCGACGATCAGCGGGGCAATCACCAGCGCCGCCAGGAAGCCGAGCGCAGGGTGACCGCCGATGGCCGTGGTGATCGCCCAGGCGAGCACCGCGCCCAGCATGAAGAACTCGCCATGCGCGACATTGACCACCCGCATGACGCCGAACACCAGCGACAGGCCGAGCGCCGTCAGGGCTAGCACTGACGAGGTGACGAGGCCTTCGAGAGCGGCGAGGAGGAGGTGGGGACCAAAGTGCATCGGTTACACGCTGGCAGGCGCTTGCTGGAATGCCAAACTCACAGCGCCTGCGTCGTATAATCTCCCTCGGCCTCGTAAAGCCCGTCCTCGATCTTGGTCTTGTGCACGACCTTGAGCTTGCCGCCCTCGACCTTGGAGATGTTCTGGATACCAAAGCACTGGTGGATCTTGCCGTTGAAGGTTTTTGGCCCCTGCGGATGCTGCGGGCCTTCGGCGAACTCGGTCAGTGCCTCGGTCGCCTCGACCAGCTTGGCGCGGTCTTCCGGACCCTTGTAGCCGGCGTCTTCCATTGCCTTCTTGACGACATAGAGCGTCTCCC
>NZ_RZPH01000289.1:0-5992 GCF_004022825.1 Mesorhizobium sp. M7A.F.Ca.CA.004.04.2.1 | reverse complement strand
GGACGCACCGACCCCCTCTGTCACCTTTGGTGACATCTCCCCCTCAAGGGGGGAGATTAGGTCGCTCTACCCATCGGGGTAGCTTGCCGCAGACCTGCTCATCGTCTATCGCCGATGGACGATGACTGATTCCCTTATGGAAACAAACGCACCTGGCTGCACCCCGGACAGCCGAGCCGTTGCCACCCGGCTGGCAGCACTTTCGCACCCGGCTCGGATCGAAATCCTGAAATACTTGTCCGCAAGCAACTCCTGCTACTGCCGCGAAGTCGTCGATCGGTTCGATCTGGCGCAGTCCACCGTGTCACAACATCTGAAAATACTGGTCGAAGCCGGGCTGGTTCGCTTCGAGCCCGATCGCCAGCGTTCGCGCTATGCGATCGACCGTGCCGCGCTCGCCGATGTTTCTGCATCGGTGGCCGCCCTCGTCAATTCCTGCTGCTCCGGCCGCTGAAAATAAGAAGAAGGCGCCAAAAATGGCCGAAAAAACCGTCTCCGACTCCTCGACCTTCAAGACGCTGCTCAATTTGTGGCCCTATATGTGGCCGGCGGATCGCGCCGATCTGAGAGCCCGGGTCACCTGGGCGACGCTGTTGCTCGTCGTCGCCAAGCTGACGCTGGTCGCCGGTCCCTATTTCTTCAAATGGGCAACGGACGCGCTGGCCGGCGACTCCAAATCGGTGCCACCGCTGCCGACATTTCTGCTGGCGCCGGTCATGCTGGTCGTCGCCTACAATGTCGTGCGCCTGGTGCAGCTTGGCTTCAATCAGCTGCGCGACGCGCTGTTTGCACGCGTCGGCCAATACGCGGTGCGCCAGCTCGCCTTCCGCACCTTCGTTCACATGCACCAACTATCGCTGCGCTTCCACTTGGAGCGTCGCACCGGCGGCCTGTCGCGCATCATCGAGCGCGGCACCAAGGGCATCGAGACGATCGTGCGCTTCATCATGCTCAACACGGCGCCGACCATCCTCGAATTCGCGCTGACCACCGGCATCTTCGCCTACACCTATGGCTGGAAATATGTGGTCGTCGTCGCGGTCACCGTCTGGGTCTATGTCTGGTTCACGGTGCGCGCCAGCGACTGGCGCATCTCGATCCGCCGCGACATGAACGACAGCGACACCGACGCCAACACCAAGGCGATCGACTCGCTGCTCAATTACGAAACGGTCAAATATTTCAACAACGAAAGCATGGAAGCCGAGCGCTTCGACCGCTCCATGGCACGCTACGAGGTCGCCGCGACGCGCATCTGGACCTCGCTCGGCTGGCTGAATTTCGGCCAGGGCATCATCTTCGGCCTCGGCACCGTCATCGTCATGTGCATGTCGGCGCTTGAAGTGCAGGCCGGCACGCAGACGGTCGGTGACTTCGTCTTCATCAACGCCATGCTGATGCAGCTGTCGGTGCCGCTCAATTTCATCGGCTTCATCTACCGCGAAATCCGCCAGGGGCTGACCGACATCGAGCAGATGTTCGACCTTCTGGATGTGCCGCAGGAGATCGTCGACAAGCCGGATGCCAGGCCGCTCGCCGTGAGCGCCGGCAAGGTCGAGTTCCGCGACGTGCATTTTTCCTATGACCCGAACCGCAAGATCCTGAAGGGCATCAGCTTCGAGGTGCCGGCCGGCAAGACCGTCGCCATTGTCGGGCCTTCGGGTGCCGGCAAATCGACCATCTCGCGGCTTCTGTTCCGCTTTTACGACGTTCAGTCCGGCCAGGTGTTGATCGACGGCCAGGATATCAGGGACGTGACGCAGGAGAGCCTGCGTGGCGCGATCGGCATGGTGCCGCAGGACACCGTGCTGTTCAACGACACCATCGCCTACAACATCCGCTACGGCCGCATCGGAGCCAGCGAGGAGGACATGCAGAAAGCCGCTGAACTAGCCCAGATCGGTCCGTTCATCGAGCGATTGCCTGACGGCTACAAGTCGATGGTCGGCGAACGCGGGCTGAAGCTTTCGGGCGGCGAAAAGCAGCGCGTGGCGATCGCCCGCACCATCCTGAAGGCGCCGCCGATCCTGATGCTCGACGAAGCGACCTCGGCGCTCGACAGTCACACCGAGCAGGAGATCCAGGCCGCGCTCGATCTGGTCAGCCGTGGCCGCACCACCATCGTCATCGCCCACCGCCTGTCGACGGTAATCACGGCCGATGAGATCATCGTGCTGCAGGACGGCCAGATCGCCGAGCGCGGCACCCATGCCGAGCTGATGCGCAAGCATGGCCTCTACGCCTCGATGTGGGACCGCCAGCGCGAGGCGACCGAGGCCGAGGAGCGCCTACGCATCGCCCGCGAGGGCGACGAGCTTGGCGTTGTCGTTCGTCGGCGAACGTCGGAGGTGAATTGAAAGTTCGGCGCATGACCTGATTTTTGCGCTTGACCTCAACATAAGTTGAGATTGTAGGCCGTTCCTGGAGCCCAAAAAACACCATGATCCAGGAACGGAGAAATCGAAATGAGCAAGACAAATCAGAGCGTTGACGGCCGCAGCGTGTTCAGGGTGGACAAGTTCGTCGTGCCTGCCGCCGCCCGCGAGGAGATACTCGCCAAGGTCAGGACAACGCATGAATTGCTGCGCCTGCAGCAGGGGTTCGTGCAGGATTTCCTGCTCGAGCAATTCTCAGGGCCGGGCGAGTTCAACCTTGTGACCATCGTCGAATGGGAAAGCCAGGCAGCCATCGACAACGTCGTGCCGATCGTCAAGGCCGCGCACGAGCGCATCGCTTTCAACCCGCACGAGACGATCGCCCGGCTCGGCGTGCGCGCCGACATCGCCAACTATCAGCGGGTTCCGGGGCTTTAGAAAAGCCGTTACGGCAAACCGATGCCAGGTGCCGGCGCTTCGACGCTGAATATGGCATTCCCCATTGTTGCGTTGCGGCGAGGGGGGCTTTCGGCTATTGAGGCCCCACCTGAAACGGAGCCCGTTTACACCCGATGAGCCTTGTCGATACGGTCAAGAACGCATTCGTACCGATCCATCGCGAAGGCTATCCCTTCATCGCGGCCTTTGGCGCGGCGACGCTTTTCCTCGGCTATTTCTCCTCGATCCTGTTCTGGATCGGTCTGATCCTGACGGCCTGGTGCGTTTATTTCTTCCGCGATCCCGAGCGCGTCACGCCGGTCGATGACCGCCTGGTGGTCAGCCCCGCCGACGGCATCATCTCGGCGGTCGGACCCGCCGTGCCGCCGCGCGAACTCGGCCTCGGCAATGCAGAGATGACCCGGATCTCGGTGTTCATGAACGTCTTCTCCTGCCACGTGAACCGCGCCCCGGTGCGCGGCCGTATTGCGAAAATCGAGCACCGGCCGGGCAAATTCCTCAATGCCGAACTCGACAAGGCAAGCACCGAGAACGAGCGCAACGGCCTGGTCATCGAGAGCCCCAACGGCACGGTCGCGGCCGTCCAGATCGCCGGCCTGGTGGCGCGCCGCATCGTCTGTTGGGCCGAGGCCGGCGGCTCAATCGGCACTGGCGAGCGTTTCGGCCTGATCCGCTTCGGCTCGCGTGTCGATGTGTTCCTGCCCCTGACCGCCACGCCGCGCGTTGCCGTCGGCCAGACGGCGGTTGGCGGCGAAACCGTGCTGGCCGAATTCGGCGGTGTTGCCGGCACGCCTCTTGTTCGGGTTTCCTGACCGGTGGGCACGCAATACAAAAAGTTCGAGGCCCATGCCAGCGGCGGTCCGCGCATCCGCGAAATCCCGATGCGCATGGTGCTGCCCAATCTGGTCACCGTGCTCGCCATCTGCGCCGGCCTGTCCGGCATCCGCTTCGGCTTCGAAGGCCGCTTCGAGCCGGCGGTGGTGATGGTGCTGCTTGCCGCCTTCCTCGACGGCATCGACGGCCGTCTGGCGCGGATGTTGAAGGCGACCTCCAAATTCGGCGCTCAGATGGATTCGCTGGCCGACATCGTCAATTTCGGCGTGGCGCCGGCTCTGGTGCTCTATGCCTTCCTGCTCGACCGCGCCGGCTCGCCGGGCTGGATCGCGGCACTGCTGTTCGCCATCGCCTGCGGGTTGCGCCTCGCCCGTTTCAACGTGCTCGACGACGAGAAGGGCGATCGCCCCATATGGCAGTCCGAATATTTCGTCGGCGTGCCGGCGCCGGCGGGCGCCGTGCTGGTGATGCTGCCGCTCTATCTCTATTTCCTGCGCACAGGGCTGGAGCCCAGTCGCCCCGCCGCCTTCGTCGCCACCGGCTTCACCATCCTGGTCGCCTTCCTGCTGGTCAGCCGGCTGCCGGTCTATTCCGGCAAGAGCCTAAGGATCCCGGGCGACAGGGTGTTGCCGATCATCCTCGGTGTCGTACTCTACGTGCTCCTGCTGATGACCTATCCCTGGTACACGCTGACCGCCTCGGTCGCCGGCTACCTGATCTTCCTGCCATTCAGCGTGCGCGCCTATTCGAAGCGCGCCAAGCGCGAGGGCGAGAAAGTGCCGCCCTCCGATATAGGTTAGAAAATTCGCAGAAGTGCTTGATCTGACTCAGGCCGCGACGCCGAGCCCCAGCCTGTCGATCGCCAATTTCCTCGTCGACACATAGTCGGTCTTGCCGGAACCCAGCACCGGGATTTCCTCCACCTTGACGATGTCGTTCGGCACCATCAGTTCGGCGGCGCCCGCCTGTTTGCCGAATTTGCGCAGCTCGTCGGGATTGGCATCGTCGGCGGTGGTGACCAGCACGATGCGCTCGCCGCGTCTCTTGTCCGGCACCGCCACAGCCGCGTGGCGCTCCTCCGGCCACAGCGACTGCACCAGCATCTCGACCGCCCCCAGCGACACCATCTCGCCGGCGATCTTGGCGAAGCGCTTGGCGCGGCCGCGAATGGTGATGAAGCCCTCGCGGTCGACGGCGACGATGTCGCCGGTATCGTGCCAGCCGGTCAGCGGCTGCAACTCACCGGGGCGGTCCGACGTCATGTAGCCCATCATCAGGTTCGGCCCGTCGAGCCACAATTGGCCGGCGTCGGAGATGCCCTCGACCGGCTCCAGCTTCATGCGCATGGCAGGCAGCAGCCGGCCGACCGTGCCGTCGCGGCCATGGATTGCCGTGTTGACGGCAACCACCGGTGCCGCCTCGGTCAGCCCGAAACCTTCGATGATCTCGGCCTGGAAGCGCTCGCGATAGACGCGGCGGGTTTCCGGCTTCACCGCCTCGGCGCCGGCGACGACGAAGCGCAGGCTGGAAAAATCGCCGTCCTTGGCGGTGCGCGCATAGTTGGCGAGGAACGTGTCGGTGCCGAACATAATGGTCGGCTTCACCTTGCGCGCCACCTCGGGGATGATCTTGTAGTGCAGCGGCGAGGGGTAGAGGAACAGCTTTACCCCGGTGACCAGCGGCAGGATGGTGCCGCCCGTCAGGCCGAAGGAGTGGAACACCGGCAGCACGTTGAGCAGGATGTCGGCCGGCGAGATGGTGATCCGCGCCTCGGCCTGCATGGCGTTGGCGTACAGGTTCTTGTGCGACAGCACGACCGCCTTCGGCGTGCCTTCCGAGCCCGAAGTAAACAGAATCACGGCCGGCTTGGCCGCATCCTGCCGCTGCAGCGGCCAGCGCCACAGCAGAGCGGCGGCAAGCTTGTCCAGCGCGGTAACGCTCTCCCGCACATCCTCCAGCCACAGCAGCTTGGCGCCGCCTTTTTCGACCGCCGCGACGATATCGGCCAGATCGGCCTTCTCGACGAATGCGCGGGAGGAAATCACGGTCCTTATCACCGCCGTGCGCACGGCCGCGGTGACGCTCGCCGGTCCGGCCGTATAGTTGATCATCGCCGCCACCCGGCCGGCCGACAGAAGGCCGGTGAGCGACAGCACGACGCCGTTGGCATTGGGCAGCATCACGCCGACCGCCTCGCCCGGAGCCGTCACCGCCTCAAAGCGCCTGCCCAGGACGCGGGCGCCGATGAACAGCTTGCGGTAGGTCAGCGCCCCGGAGATCACGTCCTCGATGATGGTATGCGAAGCGCCGACGCGGTCGGCCTG
>NZ_RZPH01000288.1:0-6007 GCF_004022825.1 Mesorhizobium sp. M7A.F.Ca.CA.004.04.2.1 | reverse complement strand
TCCATGCCGGTGCCGAGATTGGTGGTGACGGCGCCCAGCCAGCCGGTCTGGATGATGCCGGCAATGCCGGCCGACAGCGCCGAGATCATGTAGACGGCAACCTTGATCTGGCGCACCGGAACGCCGGTCAGCGTTGCCGCGTGCTCGTTGCCGCCAATGGCAAAGATGTGGCGGCCGAACTTCGTCCAGCGCAGGATAAAGCCGGTGATCAGCGCCAGAAGGATCATGTAAAGCACCGGATTGGCGATGCCGAACACCCAGGCGCCGCCGCCCAATGACAGAAGCTTGGCGTGGTCCGGCCCGAACTGGAAGACGACGGTGTTGTTGGAGGCGACCATGGCGAGGCTGCGGGCGATCGACAGCATGCCGAGCGTCACCACAAAGGGTGGAAAGCCGAGATAGGCGATCAGCACGCCGTTGAAGGCGCCAATGGCGAGCGCGGTGGCAATGGAGGCCAGGATGCCGACCTCGATCGAGTAGCCGGCATGCATGGTGACGGCCAGCACCATTGACGACAGGCATAGTACCGAGCCAACCGACAGGTCGATGCCGCCGGTGATGATGACGAAAGTCATGCCGAGCGCGATAATGGCGACGAAGGTGATGTTGCGGGTGATGTTGTAGAGGTTCTTCGAGGTGGCGAAGGCGTCGGTGGCAAACGATAGGAACACGCAGGCAAGGATGACCGCGATCACCACCCAGAAGGTCTGGCTGGCAAACACTCTCGCGGCCAAGGATTGCTGCTTGTGTTCGATCGGCTGGTCAATTGTCAGTGCCATCGTCGACCTTCATCTGCTGCGTGGTGAAATTCGCTGAAATCAAACCTGTTCGATGGCGCCGGTGATCAGCCCGGTGACTTCCTCGGGCGAGCTCGACGCAATCGTCTTGTCGGCGACCTTGCGGCCGCGCCGCATGACGATGACGCGGTCGGCGACGGTGAAGACGTCAGGCATTCGGTGGCTGATCAGCACGACGGCGATGCCCTGATCGCGCAAATGGCGGATCAGGTTCAGCACTTCGGCGACCTGGCGCACCGAGATCGCCGCCGTCGGTTCGTCCATCAGCACGATCTTGGCCTGCGACAGCATGGTGCGGGCGATCGCCACCGCCTGGCGCTGGCCACCCGACATCTGCTTGACGAGGTCGCGCGGACGGGTTTCGGACTTCAATTCGGCAAAGAGCTGGCCGGCACGCTTGTACATCGAGGCATAGTCGAGGATGCGGAACGGCCCGACGCCGCGCCGCAGCTCGCGGCCGAGATAGACGTTGGCGGCGGCAGTCAGATTGTTGCAGAGCGCAAGGTCCTGGTGGACGATCTCGATGCCGTGCTGGCGGGCTTCCGCCGGCTTGTGCAGGATCAATTCCTTGCCGTCCATGTGCATGGTGCCATGGCTCGGGCGGAAATTGCCGGCGATCATCTTGACCAGCGTCGACTTGCCGGCGCCGTTGTCACCCATGAGGCCGACCACCTGTCCGGGCTCGATCGACAGCGAAACGTCGTTGACAGCCTGGATGGCGCCGAAATGCCTAGAGATGTTGGTGAGTTCGAGAACCGCCACCAGCCTTTGCCTCCCCGTGATTTGCGACCTGCCGCTGTTCCCGGCGTGGATGCCGACGCTGCTTAGGCCTCGCTCTCCCCGGCTCCTCCCGAAGACGGCGTTAGCGTTCTTTTACGCAAAAGCCGGCGCACGTCAATCAATTGTCGGACGAATTGGGCCAGGACTATTTTAAAAATCCGTTTTGTAGGACAAATAGCATTGACGTTGGCGCCAAGCCGATATTAGCTAAGCGTCGGAGGAGATTATGCCGATCCCCGCTGGCGGTTCGCCGGCCGGAATCGGCGGAGGTTTGACGGCCCAGCATCCGGCGACACCTGTGTGTGAGCTGATCTGAAGCCGAATCTGGAAATGCTTATCGATCTGTCCTGGCGACACGAGCGCTCGAAACGACCCTCGGTCATCACGCATCCGGTCGATCTGTATGGCGGGCACGCCGTGTCCGTTTGTTTCAAGGGAGGACTGACATGAGGAAGACACTTTTGCTCGCCGCCGTCGCCGCAATGGCGTTGGGTGCCGGGCCGGCTTTGGCCAAGAAACAGCTCGTCATTGTCGTGAAAGGTCTCGACAATCCGTTCTTCGAGGCCATCCACCAGGGCTGCGAGAAATGGAACAAGGAAAACGCCAGCTCGGAGTATGAATGCTTCTACACCGGTCCGGCGTCGACTTCGGACGAGGCCGGCGAGGCGCAGATCGTCCAGGACATGCTGAGCAAGGCCGACACGGTGGCGATGGCGATCTCGCCGTCCAACGCGCCGCTGATCGCGCAGACGATCAAGAGCGCCAATCCGACGATCCCGATCATGACGGTCGATGCCGATCTCAGCAAGGAAGACGCAGGTCTTCGCAAGACCTATCTCGGTACCGACAATTACCTGATGGGCAAGAAGATCGGCGAGTACATCAAGAAGGGCAAGCCGAATGGCGGCACGATCTGCACCATCGAAGGCAACCCGGCAGCCGACAACATCCTGCGCCGTGCGCAAGGCATGCGTGACGCACTGTCGGGCAAGGAAGGCCTTGCGGCACTTGCCGGTGAAGGTGGCTGGACCGAAGTTCCCGGCTGCCCGGTGTTCACCAATGACGATGGCGCCAAGGGCGTGCAGGCGATGACCGACATCCTCGCCGCCAACCCCAAGCTGGACGCTTTCGGCATCATGGGCGGCTGGCCGCTGTTCGGCGCGCCGCAGCCCTATCGCGATCTGTTCGGACCGCTCAAGGACCGGATCGCCAGCAACGACTTCGTCATCGGCGCCGCCGACACGATTGGCGACGCAGTGGCGATCGCGCGTGACGGCCTTGTGACTGCTCTTGTCGGTCAGCGTCCATTCGAAATGGGCTACAAGGCACCGTCGGTGATGATCGACCTGATCGAAGGCAAGCCCGTCGCCGATCCGGTGTTCACCGGCCTCGACGAATGCACCAAGGATACGGTCGACACCTGCATCCAGAAGTAGGTTCTCGATGACGGGGCGCCCGGTTGCGGGCGCCCCGTCATTCCTGAACGGAAGCGATAATTCCCGAACGGACGCAATGGTTGGGGCAACCGGCTCCGGCTTTGCCGCGTCCGTGATCTGGGTTTTTCGGCAACGAGATCGGCGCCCGTGCGGTTCGGACCAGTCCGGACGACAGACGGTCGACGCATTGGAACGTGGATGCCGGACGAGAAATCAAGCAAGCGAACCGACCCGGCCAAGCCACAAGCCAGCCGCAGCCCGGCTGTCATGCGCAAGGCCGGTGCCGCGCATTTTGCGGGAGCGAGCGTCCATGTTTCGCTGGCCGGCGAGATT
Organism: Mesorhizobium sp. M7A.F.Ca.CA.004.04.2.1; assembly: GCF_004022825.1. Classification (NCBI taxonomy): domain Bacteria; kingdom Pseudomonadati; phylum Pseudomonadota; class Alphaproteobacteria; order Hyphomicrobiales; family Phyllobacteriaceae; genus Mesorhizobium; species Mesorhizobium sp. M7A.F.Ca.CA.004.04.2.1. The sequence continues at coordinate 2,661 of NZ_RZPH01000288.1, read as the reverse complement.
GGCCTGCGGATCGTGCGTGGCGACTATCCGCCCGGTACCATCCTGCCCAACGAGTCCAGATGGGCCGAGATATTCAATGTCAGCCGTTCGGCGGTGCGCGAAGCCATCAAGATGCTGATGGCGAAAAGCCTGTTGGCCTCACGCCCCAAGATCGGCAGCTGGGTCGAGCCGAGGGAGCGCTGGAACCTGCTCGACCGCGACGTTCTGGCCTGGTACGCGACGGCGCCCGACCGCGAGGCGTTCCTGCGAACCGTGCAGGAGTTTCGTCATATCATCGAGCCGGAAGCGTCGGCCTTTGCCGCCATGCGGCGCAGCGACGAGCAAATGGCGGAAATCAGCCAGGCCTGCCGCGAAATGGGCGAGGCCTTGAGCCTGCAGGAGCGTATCCGCGCCGACACGCGCTTTCATCTGGCCATCCTGCGCGCTTCCGGCAACGACCTTCTGGTGCCGCTCGGCGTGCTGATCGAGTCGGCGCTCGACCATCTCTTCGCATTCACGACGCAGCAGGTCGCCGATCAGCGCCAGGCGCAGAAGCTGCATGAGGCGATCGAAAGGAACATCCGCCTGCAGCGCCCAGCCGCCGCGCGCAACGCCGTGCACAAGCTGCTTGCAGATACCGACGATGGGATAGGGCGGTGGAGGCGGTGATCGGCGCCAGCCTTGGGTAATCGGTCAAATGGTCTGCTTCTTCCCATCCTTCATCGGCATCAGGTCGACACCGTTCACCCCAGCGATATGCGTAGCCAGCATCGGCACGAATTGCTCGGCCGGCCCGGTTGCATGGGCACCGGCGAAGGAGTTCTTGGTGGCGTTGCCGAGCGGATTGGCAATACCGGCCGCACCCGCCATCGATTCCAGATAGGTCAGGTCCTTGAAGGCATTGGCGATGGTGAATTTGTGCGCGTCGCGGTCACCTTCGAGCGTCCAGCGCATGAAGGTCTGGTAGAAGCCGCAATCCATGCGGCCATTGCGAATAACGCTGTCGAAGCGCGGCGGCGAGATGCCGACCTTCTCAGCCAGCGCCAGCGCCTCGGAATAGATCGCGGCGTAGCCGAGCGAGATGAAATTGTTGAGCAGCTTCATGCGATGGCCGTCGCCGGTGTCGCCGATATGGACGATGCGGCCGGCCCAGGTTTCGATCACCGGCTTCACCCTGGCAAAGAGGGCGTCCGGCGCGCCGACCATCGCGTCGAGCGTGCCTTCCCAGGCTTCCTTCGGCGTGCGGCTGAGCGGCGCGTCGACAAAATCGATGCCGAGCGCCTTGAGTTCCTCTGCCAGCGCCACCGTCGAGACCGGATCGGAGGTCGAGCAGTCGACGACGACCGAGCCCTTTTTCAAGCCCTCCTTGAGGCCGCCGGGGCCGCGAATGATGGCTTCGACCTCGCGCGAACCGGTGACGCAGATGAAGACGATATCAGATGCCGCCGCCACATCGCGCGAGGTCGATGCTTCCGTGGCGCCGCGGCCAAGCAGGTCTTCCGCCGGTTTGCGGTTCTTGCGGCCGAGGAAGGTCAGGCTGTAGCCCTTGTCGACGATGTTCTTGGCGATCCCGTGGCCCATCAGGCCAAGCCCGATGAAGCCGATCTTTTCGCTCGCGGCAGTCGTGTTCATGTCTTCAAGTCCTGTTGCAATGATTGATGTCAGGCACTGCCGTTTTGCAGGCGAGGGTGGTTGCGGATGGCGATATTGTCTGACAATACACATAAATTCCTGAGGATGTGGAGAGCAAAATGACGAAGCGGATCATGTTCACCGGCGGCAGCGGCAAGGCCGGACGCCATGTCGTCCAATATCTGGTCGAGCAAGGCTGCCAGGTGCTCAACATCGACACCAAGCCGCTCGACAATCCCAAGGTGCGCACGCTGATTACCGACATCACCGACAGCGGGCAGGTGTTCAACGCACTGTCGAGCTATATGGGCCTGCATGAATTCGACCCCTCGCTGCGCCCGCAGCCGGTCGATGCGGTGGTGCATTTCGCCGCCATCCCGCGCATCATGATCACCACCGACAACGAGGTGTTCCGCATCAATGCGCTCGGCACCTACAATGTCATCGAGGCGGCGGTTAAGCTCGGTATCCGCAAAATTATCATCGCCTCCAGCGAGACGACTTATGGGCTTGTGTTCGCCAACGAGCCGCGCGATCCCAAATATTTCCCGCTCGACGAGGAGTATGATGTCGATCCGATGGACAGCTATGCTTTGTCCAAGGTCGTCAACGAGAAAACGGCGCGGGCCTTTGCGCAACGCAACGGCACCGACATCTACGCCCTGCGCATCGGCAACGTCATCGAGCCGCACGAATATTCGCTGTTTCCGAAATGGTTCGCCGATCCGGGTTTCCGCAAGCGCATCGCCTGGAGCTATGTCGACGCGCGCGACCTTGGCCAGATCACGCTGCGCGCCATCGAGAAGGACGGGCTCGGCTATCAGGTGTTCAACGCGGCCAATGACGACACCTCGTCCGACCTGCCGACTGCCGAACTCCTGAAGCGGTTCTACCCCGGCGTGACGGTCAAGGCCGAACTCGGCGAATACGAGACGCTGCTCTCCAACCGCAAGGCGCGCGACGTGCTGGGCTTCCGCCCGGAGCATAGCTGGCGCAAATACGTCAAGCAGGACTGATCCGCGAAGCAATCGGGGCTGATCTGTGCACAGC
>NZ_RZPH01000287.1:0-6019 GCF_004022825.1 Mesorhizobium sp. M7A.F.Ca.CA.004.04.2.1 | reverse complement strand
GTTCACCTCCGACCGTGGCGGCCGCGCGCAGATCTACGTGATGGGAGCCGACGGCTCGGGCCAGACCCGCATTTCCTTTGGCGACGGCGTCTATTCGACGCCGGTATGGTCGCCGCGCGGCGACCTCATCGCTTTCACCAAGCAGACCGGCGGCGAATTCCAGATCGGCGTCATGAAGACCGATGGATCGGGCGAGCGCATCCTGTCCTCCGGCTTCCAGCAGGAGGGACCGACCTGGGCACCGAACGGCCGCGTGCTGATGTTCTTCCGCGATTCCGCCGGCGGGCCCAAACTGGTTTCGGTCGATCTGACCGGACGCAACGAACAATCGATCCCGACGGCGAACTTCGCTTCCGACCCGGCCTGGTCGCCGCTGCTTGAATAGAGGAACTGGGGAACTGAAGAACTGAAGAATGGAGAAGGCGGGCGGCTACATTAATCGCGCGAAGGATCTAGAGGTATATAAGCGCGCTTATGTGGTTTCTCTTGACGTCCATAAAGCTCGCTTTCCCGAAAATGGAGCAATACGCACTGGCTGATCAGTTGCGTCGCTCCAGCAAAGGAATCTGCGCCAATTTGGCTGAAGGATTTGCCAAGCAGACTCACTCCAAACCCGAATTCGCGCGGTTCATTTCGATGGCAATGGGGTCATGCAGCGAGGTGGAGACGTGGATTTCCTATGCGTTCGACCTTGGATACATCAGCCAGACACAACACGACGATTGGCTGCGATCCTATGCCCATATCTACGGCATGCTGATCAATCTGAGAGAAAAGCTGAAGTGAATTCTCTCTTCAGTTCCTCAATTCCCCAACTCTTCAATTCCTCATTTCCATCTCTTTGTCGCGTTTTGGCCGTATTTACGCCTAGGGTCCGCGTGAAATGTGGCTTCAGGCCAAAACGGCTGCGGACGGGCAGCTTAAACCAAAATTTAACCGTGTTTCTTGAATGCCGGTTAACCCAAACGTGGTTACTGGGTGATCAACGAAATCACTCAAATTAGATCACTCGAAATACGAAGGAGAGGCGGCATGGGCCGTATTGCAGCACTTACCAGAAACCCGGTCATGATCGCGCTGGTGGCGATGCTCGCCATCGCAGGTTGCGCCTCGAAGAAGACGCCGAACAACGCGGCCGATCTTGGCCTTAACGGCGCCGGCGCCGCAACACCCGGATCGGCGCAGGACTTCACCGTCAACATTGGCGACCGCATCTTCTTCGATACGGACTCGACCTCGATCCGTGCCGACGCGCAGACGACGCTCTCGCGCCAGGCGCAGTGGCTGAACCAGTACAAGCAGTATGCCATCGTCGTCGAAGGTCATGCCGACGAACGCGGCACACGTGAATACAATCTGGCGCTCGGCGCCCGCCGCGCCGCCGCCACCCGTGACTTCCTTGTCGCCAAGGGCGTCTCGGCCAGCCGTCTCAAGACCATTTCCTACGGCAAGGAACGTCCGGTCGCGGTTTGCGACGACATCTCCTGCTGGTCGCAGAACCGCCGCGCGGTCACCACGCTTAGCGGCGCTGGCTCCTGAAGCATCACGCAGCCGACCGGCGCGTCAAGAACGGCGGCCGTCTAGCGGTAAAAATGCAACATACCTGTGCGAAAGGCGGCCTTGGGGGCCGCCTTTTTCACATCCGGATGCCCGAAACAAAATTTGGCCGAAGTCTCGGCTCCTGCTATGAGCCGAGGGCGCTTGGCTGGTCCCATGCTGATTGGAAGGCGCGAACAAGCTAACGAAATCACTGCGAGAGGCACATGCATTTGAGATCGGTTCTGAGCGGCACGCTTGCGCTGCTGCTCCTATCAGGCGTCACCGCCCTGGCCAGCGGCACCGGGGCGAGCGGCACGGGGCAATCAACCGACAGCGGCTTTACCTTCCATCTTCCCAGTATCGAATTGCCCAACCTTTTCGGTCAAAAGAAGAAACCGGACCAGGTTCAGCTGGTGCAATCCGATCCTGCCGCTGTCACCAGCCTGGAAGAGCAGCTGCGGCAGATGAACGGCAAGATCGAGGAACTCAATTTCCAGGTCCTGCAGATGCAGGAGCAGATCCGCAAGCAGCAGGAAGACAATGAATTCCGCTTCCAGCAGCTGGAAGGCGGCGGCACGCAAGGCGGGCAGCCGCCGGCGCAGAAGAAATCGGACGCCACCACCGGCACCGACAACGATGTGGCGGCGGCCCCGGCAATACGGGCGCCGGCCGATGCCGGCGCCGCGCCCGCCAACGATCAATCGGCAGGCGGCAAGACGGTCGAGGATGTCATCGTCGAATCTCCCGACGGCGACCCCGGAAAGGTTATTCCCGGTACGGGAGCGCCGGAAAAGAATTTCGGCACCATCACCGTCGACAAGAACGGCAATGTCATCGATGCCGGCGGCAACACGCAATCGACCGCGCCGGCGCAGGACACCGCGCCAGTCGCCGGGGCGGCGCCCAAGGCCGGAAAATCCGATACGGTGGTCGCGGCGTTGCCCGCCACCAACAACCCGGAAGAGCTTTACCGCAACTCCTACCAGTTCATCCTCTCGGGCGACTACGGCACCGCCGAGCAGGGTTTTCGCGATCACATCGCCCGCTTCCCCAAGGATGCGAAGGCGGCGGACGCGCATTACTGGCTGGGCGAGTCATTGCTCGGCCAGCAGAAATACCGCGACGCGGCCGAGACGTTCCTTGCCGCCAGCAAGGACTACCCCAAGGCCAAGAAAGCTCCCGACATGTTGCTGAAGCTCGGCGTGTCGCTGGTCGGCCTCAAGCAGCATGATGTTGCCTGTGCCACCTTCAGCGAGGTCGGCAAGCGCTACCCTGATATTTCCAGTGCGCTCAAGGAACGCGTCAAGCAGGAGAAGGCTCTGGCTGCCTGCTGATCCTTGTCCTACATGTCGTTGTCCTGAAACCGGGATCACTTTTGGGCGACATGCATTATGCTCGACACCGAGCCGGACCTTTCGACTAACCCTTTTTCGCATATCGATTTTACCAGCGGCGCTGTTGCGGCCGTGTCCGGCGGCAGCGACTCGACCGCCCTGCTCCTTCTTCTCAGACACCATCTCGACCGTAAGGCGCCGGCAACCAGGCTGCTGGCGGTAACGATCGACCACGGTTTGCGGTCCGGTTCGGCTGCGGAAGCGCAAACAGTGGCGAAGCTGTGCGCCAGACTCGGAATTTCACACCGCATCCTGACATGGTCGGGCCCCAAGCCATCGACCGGCCTGCCCGCCGCCGCTCGCGAGGCGCGCTACCGGCTGCTGGCCGAGGCGGCACAAGCCGAAGGCATCGGCCTGATCCTCACCGGCCATACCGCCGATGACCAGGCAGAGACGGTGCTGATGCGGCAAGCGCGCGAGGAAGGATTGGCGCGGGACGGGGGCCAAGGCCATGCCGAAATGGCAGGCCGGGGACTTGCCGGCATGGCGCCGGCCACCTTGTATGACTGGCGCGAGTGGATCGTTCGGCCGCTTCTCGGGTTGCGGCGCGAGGCGCTGCGCGACGTCCTGCGGCGTGAGAATGTCGGCTGGGCCGACGACCCCACCAATATCGACGCGGCCTTCGAGCGGCCGCGTGTGCGGGCAGCCCTTGCCGACAGCAACGGTGCGCAGCGCATCGACGATGCACTGGCGCTGGCCGCGCATGAGGGCCGCGCGCGCAGTCAACTCGGCCTCGCCGCCGCAAGTTTGATCGGCGATTTCGCGACCCGGCTGTCCTGCGGGCTCATTCGTCTTGATCCGCTCTTGCTGAACACAGGCGACGAGCGAGCGGCCGTCTATGCGTTGCGTATCCTGCTGGCCATGACCGGCGGAATTGCCTTCCTGCCGGATCAGGCCCGCAGCGAGGCTCTGTTCGGTCGGCTGAGGGCTGGATTTCTTTGCGCCACATTGTCGCGGACGGTTGTCGATTCCCGGCGCTCCGGCATCTTCCTGCGCCGCGAGGCGCGCGGCCTGCCCGCCGCCGCAACCCTTACTGGCAGCACCCTGTGGGATGGCCGCCGGCGCATCACATTGAACGACAGCAGCAGCGCATTGTTGATTGCCCCGCTAGGCACGGCAGCGGCGAAGCGGCTGGCGACGGGCCAAGGAAAAGCCCCGCCGAGCCTGATGCGCGCCGCGCTCGCGGCCGAACCGGCGTTGTGGCACGCCGGGGAATGCCTTGGTTTGCCTGGATATGAACTGAAGTCGGCGATGGTGGAAGTGCGGCCGGTCGTTAGTCCCTTTGCCCGCTTCCTGCCGTCCTTCGACCTGGCGCCGGCGCAGGCCGTCGCCGGGCTGATTGGCGCGGCCCCGGTCCCGCCCTTGCCTTTCAGCGGCCATAGTGCCGGCTGATGGTTGCGCGAAAGCTTAACCCAGACGTGCTGTTATGCTTGGCAAGGGGAGGTGCTCTCCCTATGTTAGGCGCAAGTTTCCTCTCATGACGCGTGTCCGCCCCGCGGACGCCAACGGGACAATTGATGAATCCGAACTATCGCAACCTCGCGCTCTGGGCGATCATAGCGGTCCTGCTCATAGCCCTGTTCAATCTGTTCCAGACGCCGCAGACGCGAGGGGCTTCCAGCGATGTGCCTTATTCGCAGTTCCTGCAGGATGTCGCGGCGGGCCGGGTCAAGACGGTGACCATCGCGGGCGCCCGCATCAGCGGCACCTACACCGACAATGCCAGCGGCTTCCAGACCTATTCGCCCGGCGATCCTTCGCTGGTCTCGCGGCTGCAGGACAAGAACGTCACCATCAATGCGCGGCCTGAAACAGACGGTTCCAATTCGCTGTTCGGCTATTTGATCTCTTGGCTGCCGATGATCCTCATCCTCGGCGTCTGGATATTCTTCATGCGCCAGATGCAGTCCGGCTCCGGCCGCGCGATGGGCTTTGGCAAGTCGAAGGCCAAGCTGCTCACCGAAGCGCATGGCCGCGTCACCTTCCAGGATGTTGCCGGCGTCGACGAAGCCAAGGAAGATCTGGAAGAGATCGTCGAGTTCCTGCGCGATCCGCAGAAATTCCAGCGGCTCGGCGGCAAGATTCCGCGCGGCGTGCTGCTCGTCGGCCCTCCGGGAACCGGCAAGACGCTGCTCGCCCGCTCGGTTGCCGGCGAAGCCAATGTGCCGTTCTTCACCATTTCCGGTTCTGACTTCGTCGAGATGTTCGTAGGCGTTGGTGCAAGCCGCGTCCGCGATATGTTCGACCAGGCCAAGAAGAACGCACCCTGCATCATCTTCATCGACGAAATCGACGCTGTCGGCCGTCATCGCGGCGCCGGCCTCGGCGGTGGCAACGACGAACGCGAGCAGACGCTGAACCAGCTGCTGGTCGAGATGGACGGCTTCGAATCCAACGAAAGCATCATCCTGATCGCCGCCACCAACCGGCCCGACGTGCTTGACCCCGCCCTGCTCAGGCCAGGCCGCTTCGACCGCCAGGTCGTGGTGCCGAACCCTGACATCGTCGGCCGCGAGAAGATCCTCAAGGTGCATGTGCGCAACGTGCCGCTGGCGCCCAATGTCGACCTCAAGGTGATCGCGCGCGGTACGCCGGGCTTTTCCGGCGCCGATCTGATGAACCTCGTCAACGAATCCGCGCTGATGGCGGCACGGCGCAACAAGCGCCTCGTCACCATGGCCGAATTCGAGGACGCCAAGGACAAAATCATGATGGGCGCCGAGCGCCGCTCGTCGGCCATGACCCAGGCCGAGAAGGAGCTGACCGCCTACCATGAGGCCGGCCACGCCATTCTCGCGCTCAACGTGCCATCGGCCGATCCGCTGCACAAGGCCACGATCATTCCACGCGGTCGCGCGCTCGGCATGGTCATGCAGTTGCCCGAAGGCGACCGCTATTCGATGAGCTACAAATACATGATCTCGCGTCTCGCCATCATGATGGGCGGCCGCGTCGCCGAGGAGTTCAAGTTCGGCAAGGAGAACATCACCTCCGGAGCCTCTTCGGATATCGAGCAGGCGACCAAGCTGGCCCGCGCCATGGTCACGCGCTGGGGCTTTTCCGACAAGCTCGGCCATGTCGCCTAT
>NZ_RZPH01000286.1:0-6057 GCF_004022825.1 Mesorhizobium sp. M7A.F.Ca.CA.004.04.2.1 | reverse complement strand
GGAAATGCCTGTCGTCGGCAGGCTTCTGTTCGGTCAGGACCCGATCTTCTACATTTCGATCGCGCTCACCGCGGCCGTCATGTGGTTCCTGTTCAAGACAAGGACCGGACTGACGCTGCGCTCGATCGGCGACAGCCACACCTCGGCCCATGCGCTTGGCATCCAGGTCATCCGCTATCGCTATCTCGCGGTGATCTTCGGCGGCGCCTGTGCCGGGCTTGCCGGCGGCCATCTGTCGCTGGTCTACACGCCGCAATGGGTCGAGAACATGAGCGCCGGCCGCGGCTGGATCGCGCTGGCGCTGGTGGTGTTCGCCTCCTGGCGGCCATGGCGGGTGCTGGCCGGCGCCTACATCTTCGGCGCGGTGTGGATCGGCCAGCTTCATGCACAGGCTTTTGGCATTCCAGTGCCTTCACAGTTCCTTTCTTCGCTGCCCTATCTGGCAACCATCGTGGTTCTCGTTCTAATCTCGCGCAACAAGCGTCTGACGATGATGAACACGCCGGCTTCCTTGGGGCAGCCATTCGTTCCGGATCGTTGACAATAAAAACAAACGGGAAGCTCCAAGGCTTAACTCAGAGAGGTAACACAATGAAAAAACTGCTTATGGCCCTGATGACCACGACCGCCGCCATGTCGCTGGCAGTGACGGCGGAAGCTGCGGACAAGCTGAAGGCATGCTGGGTCTACACCGGCCCGATCGGCGACTTCGGCTACTCCTACCAGCACGACCAGGGCCGTCTCGATGTGGAGAAGGCGCTCGGTGACAAGGTCGAAACAGCCTATCTCGAAAACGTCTCGGAAGGTCCCGACGCCGACCGCGCTTTCGAGCGCCTGGCGCGCGAAGGCTGCAAGCTCATCTTCGGCACCTCCTTCGGCTTCATGGACCCGGAAGTGAAGGTCGCCAAGAAATTTCCCAAGGTGATGTTCGAGCACGCCACCGGCTACAAGACATCGGACAATCTTGGCATCTACAATGCCCGCTTCTATGAAGGCCGCTACATTCTCGGCCAGATCGCCGCCAAGGAATCGAAGGCCGGCGTGGCCGGCTACATCGTTTCCTTCCCGATCCCGGAAGTGGTGATGGGCATCAACTCCTTCATGCTCGGCGCCCAGTCGATCAACCCGAACTTCAAGGCAAAGATCGTCTGGGTGAATACATGGTTCGATCCGGGCAAAGAAGCCGACGCCGCCAAGGCGCTGTTCGACCAGGGGGCCGACATCATCGTCCAGCACACCGATTCGACTGCTGCCCTGCAAGTGGCCGAAGAGCGGGGCCTGAAGGGCTTTGGCCAGTCTTCGGACATGATCAAGTTCGCGCCCAAGGCGCAGCTGACTTCGATCACCGATGATTGGGGTCCCTATTACATCAGCCGGGTCCAGGCAGCCCTCGACGGCACGTGGAAGCCTGGCAATGTCTGGCTCGGCATCAAGGACGGTGCCGTCAAGATGTCCGCTTACACCAACATGCCCGACGACGTGAAAGCGATGGCGCAGGCCACCGAAAAGAAGATCGTCGACGGCTGGAACCCCTTCACGGGACCGATCGCCAAGCAGGACGGCACGCCGTGGCTGAAGGACGGCGAAGTCGCCGACGACGGCACGCTGCTCGGCATGAATTTTTATGTGAAGGGCGTCGACGACAAGCTGCCGAAATAACCAGCGCGAGACATGAGACGGAGGGGCGCCGCGAGGCGCCCTTCTTCATTCGGCGGGCTGTGCGCCGGCAGAGGGGCGATGAAACCGCGTTCGTCCGGCATCGACCACACGGCCGAGCCAGAACCTGAGCAACCGCTGTACCGGTCGTTCGCAGGTGCGCCAGATCGCCCACGAAATGAAAAGCATGAGCACGACGCAACCAAGGGCGGCAATCCATTTGCCGACAATGGGCGTTGCCGCATTGATGGCGAGATAGCCGATCTCCTGATGCAGCAGATAGAGCGGATAGGTCAGCCCGCCCAGCGCCAGGGTGAGCGCCGATGCCCTCACACGGTGGCGCAACAGCACCGCGCCGATCAGGGCCGCGTGCATGACGGCGTTGGCGAAGACAAGATTGGCCGAGGAGACGGCAATGCCGTAGTGGCCGAGCATCCAGCGCTGCGTCACCGACAGCGTTCCGCAGGAGATCAGGAACGCGGCGGCGAGCAGCAGCAGGGCCGGCACAGAACGGTCATGCGAATGGATGTGGTGGACCAGCACGCCGGCGGCGAAGAACGGGCCGAACTCGGTGAGGAACAGCAGCCTGGCTCCGCCGCTGCCGATGAAGAACTCGTTCAAGGCCGAGATCGCCAGCCAGATGAAGATCAGCTCCAGCTTGCGTTTCTGGAAGAGCCCGGTGAACAGGGCCAGCGTGATCCATCCGTAGAACACCAGTTCAAGCACGATCGACCAGTAGACGCCGTCCATGAAGGGTTGGCCGAAGGCCGGCGCGAACATCGACAGGTTGGCGACGTACTGGCTGAAAGAGGCTGGAAGCAACGGCGTGCCGGCAAGGGTGAGAACTGCGAAGGTGATCGTCATGCAGAACAGAAAACCCGGATAGAGGCGAACGAACCGCGCGATCGCAAACTGATCCCAGCTCCGGTTTTCCGCCGACCAGGCAATGACGAAACCGCTGATCAGGAAGAACAGATTGACGCCGAGATAGCCGTAGAGGGCGAACGGTGCGGCAAGCGGATAGCCCTGCGCGAGGTAGCCTTCGGCGGCCGCGCCGCGAAAGAAATAGTGAAAGAACACGACGGCAAGTGCTGCCGCCAGCCTGAGCAGGTCCAGCGTCGCGATGTAATTTTGTTCCGCAGATCTGGTGTTCATCCGCATTTCCCCGCATCTCCGGTCCGCAAACCATAGAGCGGATCGCGGCTGAGCGGGTTAAAAGGCTGAACTATCGCCAGATGTAGTAAATACGGCCCTCAGACCGCCGAACCATAAAGGTCATAGGCGTCGGCGCGGTCGATCTTGACGGTGACGATATCGCCCTGGCGCAAAGGGCGGCGCGATTGGATATGCACCGAGCCATCGATCTCGGGCGCGTCGTATTTGGTGCGGCCCTTTGCCGACGTGCCATGCGCCTCGTCGATCAGCACCGGCAGGCGCTTGCCGACCTTCTTGGCCAGCTGCGTTGCCGAAATCTTCTGCTGGCGCTGCATGAAACGGTGCCAGCGCGCCTCCTTGATCTCCTGGGGAACCTGTTCGAGACCGAGATCGTTGGAGCGGGCGCCGCGGACCGACTCGTATTTGAAGCAGCCGGCGCGATCGATCTTGGCCTCGTCGAGCCAGTCGAGCAGCATCTCGAAATCGTCGTCCGTCTCGCCGGGAAAGCCGACGATGAAGGTCGAGCGGATGGCCAGATCCGGGCAGACCTCACGCCAGCCGCGAATGCGCTCGAGCGTCTTTTCGCCGTGTGCCGGCCGGCGCATGTTCTTCAACACCTGCGGCGAAGCGTGCTGGAAGGGGATATCCAGGTAAGGGAGGATCTTGCCCTCTGCCATCAGCGGGACGACGTCGGCGACATGCGGGTAGGGGTAGACATAGTGCATGCGCACCCAGATGCCGAGCTTGCCCAGTTCCTCGGACAGATCGAGGAATTTTGCGCGCACCTCACGGTCGCCGAACATCGACGTCTGATACTTGATGTCGATGCCGTAGGCGCTGGTGTCCTGTGAGATCACCAGAAGTTCCTTGACCCCAGCCTTGGCCAGTTTCTCGGCCTCGCGCAGCACATCGGCCGCCGGCCGCGAGACGAGGTCGCCACGCAGTGCCGGAATGATGCAAAAGGTACAGCGGTTGTTGCAGCCTTCGGAAATTTTCAGATAGGCGTAGTGGCGCGGCGTCAGCTTGACACCCTGCGGCGGCAAAAGATCGACATAAGGGTCGTGCGAAGGCGGCGCGGCCTCATGCACGGCAGCCATCACGCTCTCATAGGCCTGCGGCCCGGTGATCGCCAGCACATTGGGGTGCTTTTCGCGAATGACGTCCGGCTCGGCGCCCAGGCAACCGGTGACGATCACCCGGCCGTTTTCCGAAAGCGCGGAGCCGATGGCGTTGAGCGACTCGTCGCGAGCGGAATCGAGAAAGCCGCAAGTGTTGACGACGACAAGGTCGGCGCCGTCATGCTTGCGGGCGATTTCGTAACCTTCGGCGCGCAGGCGCGTGATGATGCGCTCCGAATCCACAAGGGCCTTCGGGCATCCAAGACTGACAAAACTCACGCGTGGAGCGGACATAGAGCGTTTCCGGGCTTTTCAGGATTGCCGGCGCAGTACCACACTTATTGCGGCATTGGTATGGGCACGCCCGCGATGCGGCAAAACGCACGGCGGTCTTGCTTCCACGGCGTGAAGATGCCGATGTCTGCCAGCCTCAGCCGACCGCACCGTTTACATGCGGCCAAACCTCCACCGCGCCACGATAGATCATGTCCACAGCCACATAGAAAATGATCAGCAGGCCGACATAGGCAATCCAGCGGTGGCGATGCAGCAGCTTGGCAATGAAAGTCGCGGCCAGCCCCATCAGGGCGATCGACAGCACCAGGCCGATGATCAGCACCGGAAAATGGTCACGCGCCGCTCCAGCCACCGCCAGCACGTTGTCGAGCGACATCGACACATCGGCGACGACAATCTGCAAGGCAGCCTGGCCAAGGGTCTTGCGCTTCGTCTTGCCGGCGACCGCCTGGTCGTTGTTGAGGTCCGAATTCGACAGTGCCTCGGTCGCTTCCAATTCATCGGCATGGGACGTACGCAACTCGCGATACATCTTCCAGCAGACCCACAGCAGCAGGATGCCGCCGGCGAGCAGCAGGCCGACGATCGCCAGCAGCTTGACGGTAATTGCGGCAAACCCGATGCGCAGCACCGTTGCCGCCACCACGCCGAGAAGAATCGCCTTCTTGCGTTGTTCGGCAGGCAGGCCGGCCGCGGCGAGGCCGATGACGATCGCATTGTCGCCAGCCAGCACGAGGTCGATGGCGATGACCTGGAGCAGGGCGGTCAGACTGGCAGCGCTGAAAAAAATGTCCATCGACAGGAAGCCCTTGCTGATTTGCCGAGTGTTCGTCGATTATCCAGAGGCCCTAACTTGGTGGTCCCCTGGCGTCAAGGGATCACGCGTGGCTGCATCACCGAAGCAGCGTTGCGTCAAGCCGGATCAGGCTTTGCGGCACTCGCCGGCAGCCGGGCAAAACCATGGCCGATCACAAATCAATCGTAGAGATTGTACTTTGCCCAGTCGGCTTCTGGAATCTCGTCCCCGATCCGGTAACGGAGCTGCAGAACTTCCATATGGTCCGGCGCGGTCTGGCACTTGAATTTCAGCCGGTACCACTGCCCCTTGCTGCGAAACGCAGCACCCGAGCTCTTGATTGCATCGGCGCCCATCTCGGGCGTGGCGAAGGCGTAGGCGACGACGCGATCGGCTTCGAACTTGCGATCGTCATGGGTGATGCGGTCGAGCACTTCGGCGTCGCAACGCTGTTCAAGACGGGTTTGGGGATCGAGTTTCATCAGACCGGCGCGCAATGCATTGTCCATTGCGCTGGCTGGAAAACTCAGTGTCACTGACGCCAAGGCGGTCATGCAGAGCTTCTTCATGGGCGGGACAACCAACATATTTTGTCGGAGAAATCAACCGAGCGAACCGCCTCGGACGCCGCGGGAATCTTCAATCATATGGCCGGTGCGTTCAAAATTGCGTGTCGGGATTCGTCGTGCGATGCCTGCGGCCAACGGACCAAAGACGCACGGCCGGCATCGGTGAGATCGTAAAGGCCGCGGTCGACGCGCGCGAACCAGCCATAGACATTGTGCTGCAGGATTTTCGGCGCGATCGGCGTCACCGCCTTCAGATCTCGCGGCCGCCTGGGTCCGTCCGCCATGGCGGCAGCGCAGGCGAGGGCGCTTTGACGATAGGCCGTCATGATCGGATTGCGCGATCCTCCTCCGGCAACCGGATCGCCGCGACGGCGCTGGTGCTCGTCGACCAGACGAGAGCGCCGGCGGGCATTCTTGCGCGGCGCCAGCGCGATCGGGCTGAGAAGCACTTCGACCCGGTCCGTCC
>NZ_RZPH01000285.1:0-6079 GCF_004022825.1 Mesorhizobium sp. M7A.F.Ca.CA.004.04.2.1 | reverse complement strand
GATCGCCATATTCGGCCATCCACGAGGCGCCAGGCGGCAATTCGGCGTAACGCAGCATGTCGAGCAGCGGCACCTCGATGATGACGGCGCCGAATAGCTCGGGATGCTGCGTCAAGGAAACGCCGGTCAGCAAGCCGCCATTCGAACCACCCTGGATGCCGAGTGAGCTTGCTGTCGCGATGCCGCGCTTGACGACGTCCTGCGCGACCGCTGCGAAATCGTCGAATCCGTTTTGGCGATTGCCCTTGAGCGCCGCTTGATGCCAGGCCGGGCCGAACTCGCCGCCGCCGCGGATGCAGGCCTGCACATAGGCATTGCCCTTTTCCAGCCATAGCCTCCCGCGCACGCCGGCATAGCCGGGCAGCAGCGGCACTTCGAAACCGCCATAGCCGTAAAGCAGCGTCGGCACCGGCCCCTTCTGATCGCGCCGCCTGACGACAAAATAAGGGATCATCGTGCCGTCCTTGGAGCGCGCCTCGAACTGTTCCGAGATGAGCGGCGAGGCATCGAAACGCGCCGGCTGCGACTTCACGGTAGCGAGCGTCTCGCCATTGTCGTCAGACCAGATGATCGCACTCGGGGTCAGGAAATCGGTGAAGGAAAAGGACACGGTCGAGCCGAACTGCTCGGCATGGCTGATGCCGACATTGCCATTTTCGGGCAGCGCCACCGGTTTCAGCGACCAGTTGCCATCCTTGCGCTCGCAGACGACGACCTTGCCGCGCACATTGTCCATCAGGCTGATGAACAGCCGGTCCTGCGTGCGGGCCATGCCGGCGATGGAAACGCGATATGCCGGCTCGAACAAGGTTTCGACAGATCCGAGCGCGCCGGTCTCGACCCAGTGCGCCAGATCCAGCGAATAGAGGCCGTCGGGCTTGCAAACCGTGCCGTCGGGCGACGTCCATGGACTGCGCACGCCGAACACGAGCTGATCCCTGAATATTGCCGTATCGGTCATGTCGTCCGGTAGCGGCAGCTGTTTGTTTTCGCCGGAAGGCAGCCGAAGGAAGATGTGCGAAGCGAAGAAATTCAGCGTTCGAGCCAGGACCAGATAGCGTCTGTCACCGTCGTACTCGACAGCGGCACCAACGGCGAGATCCTCTTTCTGCGCCTCGAAGATCGGCGTCGCGTCTTCCAGCTTGGTATCGCGCTTCCACAGCTTTATGACTCGCGGATAGCCGGACTCGGTCTTGTCGGCCTCGTCGAAAGCGGCGGAAACAATCACGGTGTCCTTATCCAGCCAGCTGAAGCCCGACTTGGAAGCGGGCGCGCGAAACCCACCGTGGACAAACGACTTGGTCGCAATGTCGAACTCGCGCATCTCGCTCGCGTCACCGCCATCCGGCGACATCGAGACAAGGCAAAGGTTGAAGTCCGGATAGAGCCGGCTGGCGCCGCTGAACACCCATTTGATCCCCTCCTTCGCCGCAAGCTGGTCGAAGTCGACGATTGTTTCCCAGTCGGGTTTCTCGGTCTTGTAGGAAGCGACCGTCGTGCGGCGCCAGAGGCCGAGCACATTGGTCTTGTCCTGCCAGAAATTGTAGACATGGCCTTTCAACGCAGCGCCGACCGCAATGTTGTCCTCGGCCGTCATCAGGTCGAGCGCGGTCTGGAACGACGCCTGGTAGGACGGATCGCCCTGCAATTCACCAACCGTGATCTCGTTCTGGCGATGTACCCAGTCCAATGACTGTATGGCTGTCCTGTCCTCCAGCCAGAGAAAGGGATCGTCGGTCGAGAGGGTGGAATTCGGCGTCTGGGTGGAAGGCTTGGTCATGAGGTCTCCGATAAACGCGTTGCTTTGAAAAAGCCAACGCGGATAGGCCGTATCGATATTCACTATGCTCAGCGCACAATTGAGGCTTTCCGCCCACCAGCGAGGCTAGCAATAGCCAGCGCCAGGCACAGCAGCCCAAGCGTGATCGGCAGCCCGCCGGCACCCAGAATATCCATGGCGCCGCCCGCCAGCGGCGGCACGGCGATACCGCCGACGCCCCACATCAAGGAAAAGGCCGCATTGCCGGCAACCAGTGCGGAGCCGGTGAAGCGTTCGCCGAGCTCGATGATCGACATCGTGTAGATGCCGTAGGAAACCGCACCCCAGACAAAGATCATTGGCCAGATCAGCGGCGACTCGATGAGAAGCGGAAGCAGGACGCAGCCGAGCACCGTGATCGCGACGCAGGCAAGCCGCACCAGGCGCGCGGAAAGCCTTTCCGCCAGCAGGCCTAGCGGCACCTGCATGGCGATATTGCCGGCAATCATCACCGACAGCAGCGCCGACATGCGGGTTTCGGTAATGCCGTGATGGGTGCCATAGACAGGCAGCAGCGCCAGCGCGCCCTGTTCGAAACCGGCGGCGACTATGACGGCAAACAAAAGCAGCCACGCCAGCGGCACGAAACCCAGGACGGAAACTTGATGCCCGGCCTCGTCGACCTTGGGCAAGCGCGGCAGCACCAAGCCCAGGCAGATGCCGCACAGCACGAAGGCGGAGATGCCGACGAGGAAGGGCGGCCAGCCCTCAGTGCCGACTGCAAGCAGGCATAGCGGCCCGGCCGCGAAACCGGCCGAGATGATCGTCGAATAGACACCCATGACGCGCCCTCGCCGCGCCGGCGGCGCCAGCGCGATGACCCAGATCTCGCTCAGCACATAGAGCGGGTTGGTCACCACACCGATCAGGAAGCGCAGGGGAAACCACAGATAGACATTCTGCGTCCAGCCGATCAGCGCCAGCACGACAGCCGAAAGCGCCGCACAGGTAAGCGCTGTGCGCCCTGCCCCGAACCGGCGGGCCAGCGCCGGGATCAATGGCGACGACAGGATGAAACCAATCGGCGTCATGGCCGCCGACAGGCCGATCATCGCTGGCGAAACGCCCTGGCGCTGCAGGATGAAACTCAGCAGCGGATAGGACAACCCTTGCGCGATGGCGAACACCGAGACGGTCGCGATCACACCGGTGATCGCCGCCCACTGCATCGTCTCGTCCTTGTTCGATTCAACCAAATTCATTGTGCGCACCGCTATCGAGGCTGCAGGATTAGCGATTGAGCAACGTGGTGGTAAGCCCCTGGGAGGCGAAAACCGCTTGCTCCAGACAATGCCTGTCAGGAGGTTGGGCCTGTCAGGAAGTTGGGCCTGTCAGGAAGTTGGGCCGGTCAGGAGGTTGGGCTCGTCAGGAAGCTCGGCGCACGGACGACCGATACAGCGCGAACATCACCAGCACCGCGTCGAGGCCGGCGATCACGACCGGCAGCCCGAGCGGGCCGATGCCTTGCATGAGCACGCCGGCACCGGGTGGGCCGACGATGCCACCGACGCCCCACATCAGTGCAAAGGCAGCGTTGCCGGCGACCAGCACAGAGCCCTTGAACCGGCTGCCGAGTTCGACCAATGCCATGGTGTAGACGCCGTAACCGACCGCGCCCATCACCAGCAGCACGACCCAGATCAACGGCGTTGTGATCAGCAAAGGCAGCAAAAGCGCGCAAACGGTTGTTGCCAGCGCGCAGACGATGATCATGGCGCGGCCGCCAAAACGCTCCGCCAGAAGGCCGAGTGGTATCTGCAGCAGGATGTTGCCGAGGGAAAGCGCCATCACCAGCGAGGCCAGAACGGCTTCCGCCAAGCCGTAGCTGGCGCCGAAGACCGGGACCAGCGCATAGGTGCTCTGCTGGACCGCCGCCGAGACAAGCACGGCAAGCAGCAGCGCCGGCGCCACCTTGGCAAAGCCGACAAGGCCGCTGGCAGGCTGGTCGTCATCCTCGAAACCGGTCAGCTTAGACGAGACCGCGTGCAGGATCACCGCGCAGAGCGCGAAACCGGCGACGCCGACCATGAAGGGCGCCCAGCCCGACGTACCGAGCAGGGTCAGCGCGAATGGTCCGGCGGCGTAGCCGGCGCCCATTAGCGTGTTGAACACGCCCATCACCCTGCCGCGCCGCGATGGCGGCGCCAGCGACAGTGCCCACACCTCGCCGAGGATGTAGAGCGGGTTGATGACGACGCCGATGATGAAGCGGATGACGAACCAGGCCACCCAGTCCTGCAGATAGCCGATACCCAGGAAGCAGAGCGCGCCGATCAGCGAGCAGCCGACCGCCAGGTTGCGTGCACCGACAAGCCGCACAGCCGCGGGCACGAAAGAAGCCGAAAGGATCAGCCCGAGCGGCATCATCGCCGCCGACAAGCCGATCAGCGCTGGCGACATGCCTTGTTTCTGCATCAGCAGCGTGAACAGCGGCGAACTCAACCCCTGCGCCGCGCCGAACATCGCAAGTGCCGCGGTGACGCCGGCAAGCGCTGCCCACTGCGTTCCTGCTTCGCCTTCGTTCGAGCCGGTCGCAACCATGCTGCCATCCATGTGAATTGCTGGCCATCCGGCCGGCAAGCCCGAGTAGCTATCGGTTCGATCCAGGCAAAGGAAGGGCCGCCCGGCGAAATCCGCTTGCGCCAACGAGGCGGCGGGATCAGGCCGATGTCGTGGCCGCGCAACTGCCGTTCCGGCATGTCGCTTCCCTCGCCCTAGTGGTCGCCGCCTCCGCAATGGCTGGACAGCCGCCGGTCCATTATGCCGCCCGCTATCGCATCCTACGAGGACCATCATGACCGCCGCCCTACAACCCTTGGAACCGGCATTGGCCACCGACCGCGCCCGTCGCGGTGGCCGCGCCGGAAAGCGCGCCGGCGGCTCGGCCGCGTTCGAGCAGCCGGCTTTCCGCCAGCTGAAAAACCCGCTGACGCCGACCAGGCTGGTCTCCGACGACGAGCTGGAATCGATCCACCTCGCCTCCCTGCGCGTGCTCAGGGAAATCGGCGTCGATGTGCTGCATGACGAAGCCCGCAGCATCATGAAGGCGCATGGCGCCGATGTGCGCGACGGCAGCGAGCGGGTGCGCTTCGACAGCGACATGATCCTCGAACTGGTGTCGCACTGCCCGTCGGAGTTCACCATCCATGCCCGCAATCCGGCGCACAATGTGCGCTTTGGCGGCAACAATGTGATCATCTCGATGATGGCGTCGGCGCCCAATTGCTCCGACATCGATCGCGGCCGCCGGCCCGGCAACCAGCAGGACTACCGCAATTTCTTAAAGCTCGCGCAGATGCACAACATCCTGAACTGCACGGGCGGCTACCCGGTCGAGCCGACCGATATCCATCCGTCCGTCCGCCACCTCGAATGCATCCGCGATCTCAGCGTGCTCACCGACAAGGTGTTCCACATCTATTCGCTCGGCAAGGAACGCAATGTCGACGGCATCGAGATCGCCAGGATCGCGCGCGGCATCAGCCACGAGCAGATGCTGGAAGAGCCGTCCGTCTTCACCATCATCAACACGAATTCGCCGCTCAAGCTCGACGTGCCGATGATGGAAGGCATCATCCAGATGTCGAGCAAGGGCCAGGTCGTCGTCGTGACGCCGTTCACCCTGTCGGGCGCCATGGCGCCTGTCACCATCGCCGGCGCACTGGTGCAGCAGAACGCCGAGGCGCTTGCCGGCCTCGCCTTCGCCCAGATGGTGCGCAAGGGCGCACCCGTCGGCTATGGCGGCTTCACCTCCAATGTCGACATGAAGTCCGGTTCGCCGGCGTTCGGCACGCCGGAATACATGAAGGCGCAGCTCGTCGGCGGCCAGCTTGCCCGCCGCTACAACATTCCCTACCGCACCT
This sequence comes from Mesorhizobium sp. M7A.F.Ca.CA.004.04.2.1, assembly GCF_004022825.1. Taxonomy (NCBI): domain Bacteria; kingdom Pseudomonadati; phylum Pseudomonadota; class Alphaproteobacteria; order Hyphomicrobiales; family Phyllobacteriaceae; genus Mesorhizobium; species Mesorhizobium sp. M7A.F.Ca.CA.004.04.2.1. The sequence continues at coordinate 397 of NZ_RZPH01000285.1, read as the reverse complement.
CCAACACCTGCGCCGCCAACACGGTCGACGCGCAGGCGGCTTATGAAAGCGTGTTCTCGCTGTGGGGCGCCATCCAGGGCGGCGGCAATCTGATGATGCATGCCGCCGGCTGGCTCGAAGGCGGCCTGCGCTGCTCCTACGAGAAGACCATCCTGGACATCGACCTGCTGCAGATGGTGGCCGAATTCCTGACCCCCCTCGATCTTTCCGACGAGGCACTCGGCTTCGACGCCATCCAGTCGGTCGGTCCCGGCGGCCATTTCTTCGGCACCCAGCACACGCAGGACCGCTACAAGACCGCCTTCTACTCGCCGATCCTGTCCGACTGGCGCAATTACGAGACCTGGGCGGAAGCCGGCTCGCCGACGGCGCTCGAAAAGGCCAACAAGGTCTGGAA
>NZ_RZPH01000284.1:0-6122 GCF_004022825.1 Mesorhizobium sp. M7A.F.Ca.CA.004.04.2.1 | reverse complement strand
CCCAATTGCGTTATCTTGTTGCCGTGGCGCGTCACGGCAGCGTCACCGGAGCGGCAAAGATGCTGAACGTTTCGCAGCCGTCGATCTCGGTGGCCATTGACGCGGTCGAAAAGAATTTCGGCCAGAAGCTGTTCGTCCGCCAGCGCGGAAGCGGCGTGTCGCCGACATCGTTCGGCCGCGCCGTCGTGGCCAAGGCAAGGCAGGTTCTCACCGAAACGGAAGAACTCGTCGGCCTGGGTTCAAGCAAATCGGCTGTCAGCGGTGAGTTGGTGCTGGGATGCTTCGAGGATTTGGCGCCTTTCTTCGCGCCGGCTTTGATCCGCGCCTTCTCCGAACGCTATCCGGCCGTCAAAATCGTCGTTCGCGACGAGACGTTCGAGACTCTGGGACGACGGCTGGGAGATGCGGCCATCGATCTCGGCCTGACTTATGATCTCAGCCTGCCGACGCATTTCGCCCGCATCCTGCTGCGCGAACTTCGTCCACACGCGCTGTTGCCGGCAGGCCATGCCCTGGCGGACCGCCCAACGGTCAGCCTTGCCGATCTGGCCGCCTATCCGCTGATCACGACGGATCAGCCGCACAGTTGGCAGCACATGCTCGACCTGTTCCGCAGCCGCGGCCTCTCGCCGGTGGCCGATACGACGACAAGCTCGTTCGAACTGCAGCGTAGCATGGTCGCCAACGGCTTCGGCGTCGCGGTCAGCTATACCCGCCCGCACGGCGACCGCAGCTATGACGGCCTGCCGCTTATCTGCAAGCCGCTGTCCGATCCGCTGCCCATGCAGCGGATCCTGCTGACCTATGACACGCATCAGCGTGTGTCGAATGCAGCGCTGGCCTTCGTCGAGGTGGCCAGGGACTGGTTCGCCACCCGCGACATCTTTGCCTCGTGAAAGGCTGACAGGCGCCGCGTCTCCGCTTGCCGCTTGACGGTTTCTGCCGCTGCTGCCACTCCATGGACATGGAAAATATCCAGTCGAAAGCGGCCCAGGGCCGTGTCGCCGATGCGCCGAACGGCCATTGGGTCTACCGCGTGCTGCCGCGCTCGATATGGCCCTATGCGCAGCTTGCTCGATGGGACAGGCCGATCGGCTGGCAGTTGCTGCTGTGGCCGTGCTGGTGGTCGGCAGCCTTGGCGGCAAGCGCCTATCCGCGTCCGGGCGACCCGCTGCTCTCACTGCTGCCGGCGCCTTTGTATCTCGTGCTGTTCCTGGTCGGGGCCATCGCCATGCGCGGCGCCGGCTGCACCTACAACGACCTCGTCGACGAGGACATCGACAGCCAGGTGGAGCGCACGCGCTCGCGACCGTTGCCGTCGGGCAAGGCGACGCGCCGGCGGGCATGGCTGTTTCTCGTCCTGCAGGCCCTGGTCGGCCTCGTCGTGCTCATCCAGTTCAACAGCTTCGCCGTCCTGCTCGGCATCTGCTCACTGGCGGTCATCGCCATCTATCCATTCATGAAGCGGATAACCAACTGGCCGCAACTGGTGCTTGGCCTTGCCTTTTCCTGGGGCGCGCTGATGGGATGGGCGGTCGAGTTCGGCGATCTCGATGGGCCTGCCATCATGCTTTATATCGGCTCGATCCTGTGGGTGATCGGCTACGACACGATCTACGCACATCAGGACAAGGAAGATGACGCCATTGTCGGCGTGCGCTCGACGGCACGCCTGTTTGGCGATAACACCAAATCGTGGCTGGCCGGGCTTTATGGCGGCGCGCTGATCTGCTTCGCCATCGCCTTCGCGTCGGCGCAAGCGCCGGTGGTGGCGCTGGCCGGACTGATCGCCGCCGGCGCCCATATGGCGCGGCAGATCGCCGTGTTGGATATCGACAATCCGGACCAATGCCTGCGGCTGTTCAGGTCGAATAACCAGGTCGGCTGGCTGATCTTCCTGGGCCTGATCGGCGGCGCTGTGTGGGTGGCTCTGAAGCCGCTGGTTTAGTCTTCTTCTCCCCGTCACTATACGGGGAGAAGAAGGCTAATCCCTCGAAATAATCTCCTGGCCGTCGATGACCAGCCTGAGACCGAGGGCGCCGGCCCTGCGGCGAGCGAGGAAACGCGGACGGCGCGTGTTCGAAATCCGCCCCTTGCGCCGATCCTGCGGCGGCAGCGTCTTGATGGCGGCACCGAGCGATTCTTCCAGGGTGCGGGCAACGCCGTCCGATTCGATCAGCAGCATCGGCAGACGGTAAGCGTCGGCCCAGGCGCGCCAGTCGGCTGCGACATCGTCGAGATCGTCGGCCACCAGCAGCGGCACCGACAGCATCGGGTCGTTGTGCAGGAGTTCCAGGGTCACCGTGACATTGCCGTCCGGATCCTCCATGGCGCGGGCGGCAACGCCGCGGAACGCATTGGCGGGCAGAACGATGATCGCGGGCAGGCCGCTCATCTCGAGCAGGCGGCGGATCACGGCGCCGCGCTGGTCGATGGTGAAGGTTACATCGCCGTAGTCGTCGCGAGTCGCGTAGCTCACCACTTGCGGCAGGCGAAATGGGTCGAGACGCATGTTGCGTCCCGCCCAGACTGGCTTCAGTCCGGTGTTCATAGAGTGGCCTTCCTGTCTGTCTCCTGAGAGCCGGTGTCCGGTTCTCTCCGGGCCGGTTTTTCCAGCCTCGTTTGTATGGAGACAGTAGCGCGGGCTCCTTACCGCCCCGCTTAAGAAAGTCGGTTAAATTTTGCTGATCTCAGGGATGGTTATCGGAATCCCACCAGCCGCAAGATGTGGAAAGGATCAGATAACCTTACCCGGATTCATGATGCCGGCCGGGTCGAAAGCGGCCTTCACCCTTCGCATCAGATCGATCGCCATTGGCGGCGCGGTGGCGATCAGTTCGTCGCGCTTCAACTGGCCGATGCCGTGCTCGGCCGAGATCGAACCGTGCAGGCTGCGCACCACACCGTGCACCGCCTTGTTCATGGGGTGATAGAGAGCGAGGAACGCCTCATCATCGCCGTCGACTGGCCGCGAAATGTTGTAGTGGAGATTGCCGTCGCCCATATGACCGAAGCAGACCACGCGGGCGCCTGCACTTACCGACGCCACGGCGCCGGCGGCTTCTTCGATGAAGCGCGGGATCGATGCAATAGGCACCGAAATGTCGTGCTTAATCGAGGCGCCTTCCGGCTTCTGCGCCTCGGGCAGCAGCTCGCGGAAATTCCAGAAGGCATCCCCCTGCCCGAGGCTCGCCGCAATGACGGCGTCGCCGACGAATTCCTGTTCAAGGCCGGCCGAGAGCACGTCCTCGATCAACGCCCGCGAATCCTCCGACGAACGGCCTGATGAAATCTGCATCAGCACATACCACGGCCAGTCCTCGATCAGCGGCCGCACCACGCCCTGGGCATGCGCCAGCGTGAAATCATATGGCCGCCTGCCGATCAGTTCGAAAGCGGTGAGCGCTGCCCCGGCACGGTCCATGGCCAGGCTGAACAGCGAAAGTGCTGCCTCGGGTGACGAAAGGCCGGCGAAGGCGACTTCGCGCCCCTTCGGCTTCGGGAACAGCTTGAGCACGGCGGCGGTGATGACGCCGAGCGTACCTTCGGCGCCGACGAACAGGTTTTTCAGATCGTAGCCGGTGTTGTCCTTCTTCAGCTTGCGCAGGTCGTCGAACACCTCGCCGGTCGGCAGCACCACCTCGACACCGAGGCAAAGTTCGCGCGCATTGCCATAGGCAAGCACGCCGGTGCCGCCGGCATTGGAGGAAAGATTGCCGCCGATCTGGCAGGAGCCTTGCGCGGCCAGCGACAGCGGAAACAGCCGGTCGGCGGCGTCGGCTGCCTCCTGCAGCGTCTGCAGGATGACGCCGGCCTCGACCGTCACCGTGTTGGACAGGACATCGATCTCGCGGATGCGGTTCAGCCGCGACAGCGACAGGACGATTTCGCGCCCGGACCTGTCCGGCACCTGGGCGCCGACCAACCCGGTGTTGCCGCTTTGCGGCACGATCGGCGTTCCCGTCTCCGTCGCCAGCCGCATGATCCGGCTGACTTCGTCGACACTGCCCGGGCGCAGCACCAGCGATGTCGCGCCGTGCCAGAGCCCGCGCCGCTCAATGAGGTAAGGCGCGATATCGCGCTCGTCGCGGAGCGCATATTTGTCGCCAACGATCGCCGCGAAGCGATCGATGAGAGCGGAATCGAGTGTCTCTGTGATTTCGGTCATGGGGGAAAACTATGGTGTGGGCTGCGTGATGTCACGAGGGGCGGCGGCACGCGACAGCCGATCGTTAATGGCTTCACCGAGCCCGTCGAAGGGAATACGCTCGACGGCGATGGTCTGCGCGCCGCAGCGGTCGAGCTCCTGCATATAGGCAAACAGATTGCTCGCCGCTTCGCGCAGGTCACCGGTTTCGGATAAATTGAGGAAGGCTTCGGCGCGGCGCCAGCCTTGCGCCCTCTGGCTGCCGAAGCCTAGCAAAGCCTCGCCCTCGCCGACCGTGCCGGCATTGAGCCGCATCGCAGCACCTGGCGCATAGTGCGAGGCGAGCATGCCCGGCGCCTCGACGCCGGCGGCGCCGCCGCGCAACAGCTCCATGCCGATAGCCGCCTCGATCTCCTCGGCGGCGATGCCGCCGGGCCTCAGCAGCCGCAATCTGTCCCCTTCGGCCTTGAGAATCGTCGATTCCAGCCCGATCGGCGTCGCGCCGCCATCGACCACCAGCTTTATGCGCGTGCCGAGATCCGCCGCTACCGCTTGCGCGGTCGTTGCGCTGATTTTGCCGGATGAATTGGCGCTGGGCGCTGCAAGCGGGCGGCCGAGCCTGGCGATCAGCTCGCCACCAAAGCCCCTCGGCATGCGCAAGGCAATCGTATCGAGCCCGGCGGTGACCAGCGGATGGATGCCGTTGCCGGGCCGTTGCGGCAGCACCAGCGTCAGCGGACCTGGCCAGAATGCCAGCGCCAGTTTCCTGGACAGCGGATCGAACAACGCGAGGCGCTCTGCCATCGCCATATCCGCGACATGGGCGATCAGCGGGTTGAAGCGCGGGCGCCCCTTGGCTTCGAAGATGCGTGCGACGCCGATGCCGTTGGTGGCGTCGCCGGCCAGCCCGTAGACGGTTTCCGTCGGGATGGCGACGACATCGCCTTCCATGAGCAGCGCCAGCGCCCGCTCCAGCGCCTCGCCCGAGCCAAGTATTTCAGCCACTCTCGTCACCTCACAGATGCGGGGTGCGTAGTACGATGGCGGCCGTTGGGCAAGCCGCTGTTGGGTAACCTATTGTTGGCGAGCAGGAGCATTGGCGATTTATCAATCCCTAAAATGCTATGTTTCCGCGAAAGCCGGCATCAATTCCGGCCTGCTATCGAAGAGCTTCTGGGCAAAGGGGAGCGACATCAGTGTCTGCGCGTATCCTGTTGGGTATCATTCTTGCTGTTGCGGCCGGCGAAGCCCAGGCGTCATCCCTGGTTTTTCCAGGCACGCCATCCTCCACCCCATCGATCGTCAGGATCGGCGCCCCCAACCAGCCTGGAACCGCCGATGCGGTCAGCGCCAGCGATGCGCTGTCGGTGGTGGCAAAAGGGGAAGCGCAGCCCGACGTCACCGATGAAAAAGTGGCGGCGATCCCGGACAAGCCCGCGACCGGGCACGGCTTCCAGCCAGGCCCGATGGTCATTCGTGGCGGCGTTACCGGTCCCGATTTCCCTGCACCGGCGCCAACCGCTGCACCAGCGGCCGGTGCCGCGCCGGCCGCTGGCACGGCGCCGGCGGCAGGCACAGCGCCGGCAACGGCCACCGCCTCCGCAGCCCCCTCAGGGAACGCCGAGAACCAACCCACGCCGCCGAGCGCTCCGGCGCCGGCAGCAGGGCAGCACATGCCTCCCAACGGCTACACCAAATAGCCCCGGCTCCAAGACAGCCGACATCGATGGCGTGACTTGACGGTGGTCTGGCGCCCGGCGCACCATTGCCAGGCAAATCCCGTTCTAGGTATTTCTGGCAGACGGGATTTCATCGTTAGGGGTAAAGGGGGGTGATCATGAGAAAATCTGGAATCGTAACCGGGGCAGGCCTTCTGCTGGCGTCGTTGCTTGGCGTCGTCGCGGCTCATGCCGACGACATGCTGGGATCTTATGTCGCGCGCATTTCCGATCGCGACCATCAGGCGAGTGACGGC
>NZ_RZPH01000283.1:0-6128 GCF_004022825.1 Mesorhizobium sp. M7A.F.Ca.CA.004.04.2.1 | reverse complement strand
GCCTTCATGACCAAGGTCGCGGCCAGCATGGATGCCTTCTGATGCGCGCGCTGGTGGTTTACTGCCATCCGGTGCCCGAGAGCTTTTGCGCGGCCATCCGCGACACCGCCGTGGACGTGCTGACGCGACGAGGCTGGGAGGTGCGGCTGCTCGACCTCTATGCGGAGAAATTCGACCCGGTGATGGGCTGCGATGAGCGGCGCTCCTACAATGACCAGGCGCCGCAGGACCCGGCACTGAAGCCGCACTTCGAACTGCTCAACTGGGCCGAGGCGATCCTGTTCGTCTATCCGACATGGTGGTACGGGCTGCCAGCGATGCTGAAGGGCTGGCTCGACCGGGTGTGGGCGACGGACGTCGCCTTCAAGCTGCCGGCCGGCAAGGGACGGATCAAGTCGCTGATGACGCATGTGACCAAGGTCGGCGTCATCACAACCTGCGGCGCGCCGACCTGGTGGAGCGTCGTCGTCGGCCAGCCGGGACGCAAGACCCTGCTGCGCGGCATGCGGGCGCTGTGCGCGACGCGCTGCCGGACGTTTTTCCTGGCGCACTATCTGATGGATGCCTCGACGCCGGCAACGCGGGCGGCGTTTCTGGCGAAGGTGCGGGCGAAGTTGGAGCGGTTTTGAGGGAATTGGCGTCCTTCTCCCCGCTCCACGGGGAGAAGATGCCTGCAGGCAGATGAGGGGCAGCACGAACATTGCAGAGGTTGGCGCCGCCCCTCATCCGGCCCTTCGGGCCACCTTCTCCCCGTAAACGGGGCGAAGGAAGAGGGGTGCTACATCCTTGTCCGTTCTGACTTCGGATCATACATCGGCTTCAGCGACGCTTCCGCCGCAAAGCGCTCGCCGGCGATCTCGATCTCGTAGGTTGAGGCCAGCACATCCGCCTCGCTCTCGCCCTTGCAAGGCACATAGCCCAGCCCAACGGCGCCGCCGAGATGATGGCCGTAATTGCCTGAAGTGATCGGGCCGACGATCTTGCCGTCGCGCAGGATCGCCTCGTTGTGGAAGAGCAGGGGCTCTGGATCCTTCAGACGGAACTGAACGAGCCGGCGTGACAGGCCGGCTTCCTTCTTGCGCAGCACGGCTTCGCGGCCGATGAAGTCGCCCTTGGCGGTCTTCACCGCGAAGCCAAGGCCGGCTTCCAGCACATTGTCTTCATCGGTGATGTCGTGGCCGAAATGCCTGAAGGCCTTTTCGATGCGGCAGGAATCCAGCGTGTGCAGGCCGCAGAGTTTCAGGCCGACATCCGCACCTGCCTCCTCGATCGCCTCGAAGACATGAGCCGCCTGGTCGGTCGAGACATAGAGTTCCCAGCCGAGTTCGCCGACATAGGTGACGCGATGCGCGCGGGCCAGGCCCATGCCGATCTCGATCTCCTGGAACGTGCCGAACGGATTTTTATCATTGGAAAAATCGTTGGGGCTGACCTTCTGGATCAGCTTTCTCGCGTCCGGGCCCATCAGGCAGAGCACGCTTTCGGCCGCCGTCACGTCGGTGATGACGACGAACTCGTCGGCGACGTGCTTGCGCAACCAAGCCAGGTCGCGCTGCAGCGTGGCGCCGGGGACGACGAGGAAGAAAGCCGTTTCCGACAGCCGCGAGACCGTCAGGTCGCTCTCGATGCCGCCGCGCTGGTTGAGCATCTGGGTGTAGACGATCTTGCCCGGGGCGACGTCCATGTCGTTGGCGCATAGTCTTTGCAGGAAGTGCCGAGCGTCGCGGCCCTCGACACGGATCTTGCCGAACGAGGTCATGTCGAACAGGCCGACGCCATTCCTGACCGCGAGGTGTTCTTCGCGCTGGTTGTCGAACCAGTTCTGGCGCTTCCAGGAATAGCGGTATTCGCGCTCCTGGCCCTCGCGTGCGAACCAATTGGCGCGCTCCCAACCGGCGACTTCGCCGAAAACGGCGCCGCGCGCCTTCAGATGCTCGTGCAGCGGCGAACGCCTGACATTCCTCGAGGTCGCCATCTGGCGGTAGGGGAAATGGTCGGCATAGAGCAGGCCGAGCGTTTCGGAGACGCGCTCCTTGAGGTAGCGGCGGTTCTTCTGGAACGGCTGTGCGCGGCGGATGTCGACTTCCCACAGGTCGAAGGGGGCTTCGCCATCGTTGATCCACTGCGCCAGCGCCATGCCGGCGCCTCCGGATGAGACGATGCCGATCGAATTGTAGCCGGTCGCCATCCAGTAGCCGGCCAGTTCCGGCGCCTCGCCGAGATAGTAGCGGTCGTCGGGCGTAAAACTCTCAGGACCATTGAAGAAGGTGTGGATGCCGGCGGTCGCCAGCATCGGCATGCGGTTGACGCCCATTTCGAGGATCGGCTCGAAATGCTCCATGTCCTCAGGCAGTTGGTCGAAGCAGAAATCCTCGCTTATGCCGTCCATGCCCCACGGCTTGGCCACCGGCTCGAAGGCGCCCAGCATCATCTTGCCGGCGTCTTCCTTGTAGTAGGCGCACTCATCGGGCACGCGCAGCACCGGCAGACGGGTGAGGCCGGGGATCGGTTCGGTGACGAGGTAAAAATGCTCGCAGGCGTGCAGCGGTATGGTGACGCCGTTCTGCGCTCCCAGTTCGCGGGCCCACATGCCGGCGCAGTTGACGACGATGTCGGCCTCGATCGTGCCTTGCTCTTCGCCTTGCGCCCAGGACACGCCGGTGACGCGGCCGGCCTTGCTGTGGACCTTGGTGACCTTGACATTCTCGACGATGGTGGCGCCGCGCTGGCGCGCGCCCTTGGCCAGGGCCATGGCGATATTGGCGGGGTCGCACTGGCCGTCGAGCGGCAGATGCACGGCGCCGACGACATCGGAAACATTGAGATGCGGGTACATCTCGCTGACTTCCCTGGGCGAAATCTCGCGGACATCGACATCGAAGGCACGCGCCAGCGATGCTTGCCTGTAGATCTCGTGCTTGCGCTCCTCGGTCAGCGCCACGGTGATCGAACCGACCTGGCGCATGCCGGTGCCGACCTCGGTCTCGGCTTCCAGCTTGACGTAGAGGTCGGCGGAATATTTCGCCAGCCGCGTCATGTTCTGCGAGCCGCGCAGCTGGCCGATCAGGCCGGCGGCATGCCATGTCGTGCCCGACGTCAGCTGTTTGCGTTCGAGAAGCACGATATCGGTCCAGCCAAGCTTGGCCAGGTGATAGGCGACCGAACAGCCGGAAACGCCGCCGCCGATGATGACCGCCCTTGCTTTGGCGGGAACTGCCTTGGCGGTCATGCTGCCTCGCGACGGTAGCTGGAAGCAAAGCGGCGCAGACGAAGTGCAGCTTCCTGCAGCACCGGTTCGGGCTGGCAGAGACTGATGCGAATGTGGCCGGCGGCCGCCTCGCCGAAGCTGGAGCCGGGCATGACGCCGACCTTTTCCTTGTCGAGCAGGGCCCAGGCGAATTTCTCATCGTCCGGTTCGACGGCCGAGATGTCGAGCATGACATACATGCCGCCCTCCGAACCGCGCACGGTCACGTCGTTCATGCCCCGCACGGCGTCGAGCAAGACGGTGCGGCGTGCCGCGTAACGTTCGGCGATCTCCTTGACGCCGTAACGGTTCTCCAGCGCCTCGGAACAGGCGATCGAGATGAAGGCCGGCAGGCCGTAGGTCGTCACCAGATTGAGATTGATCATGAGCGTGATCATCTCCTCCGGTCCCGTCAGCCAGCCCATGCGCCAGCCGGTCATGCCGTGGCTCTTGGACATCGAATTGATGACCAGCGTGCGCTCGGCCATCCCTGGCAGCGAGCGCGGCGAGACGTGCTCGCCGCCGCCGAGCGTCCAGTAGACTTCGTCCGACAGCAGCCAGAGGTCGTGCTCCCGGCAGACTTCTGCCAGTTGCTCCAGCCGCTCGCGCGAATAGACCGCACCTGTCGGATTGTTCGGCGTGTTGATCAGGATAGCGCGCGTGTTCGGCCGGATTGCCGCGCGGATCATGTCGGCACGTGGCTGGAAGCCATCCTCGGCCGGTGTCTCGACGACGGTGAAGTCAGCGCCTGCGGCGCTGAACGTGTTGGGATAGGTGGCATAATAGGGCGCCACGACGATGGCGTGGTCGCCCTGGTCGAGCACGCCCTGCACGGCCGCATAGAGTGCGGCCTGGCCGCCCGGCGTGGCGATCACCTGATCCGGCGACGTCTCGACGCCGGTGCAGGCGCTCGAGGCCGCCGCCATCGCCTTGCGCAGGCGCGGCAGGCCGGGAAGCGGGGTGTAGTGATGATTGCTGCCGCGAACCGCGGTCACACAGGCTTCGATCGTCTGCGAAGGCGTGTCGAAATCATGGTCGCCGACCGACAGCATGATGATGTCTTCGCCGGCCTCCTTGCGCGTCCAGGCGGCGAAATGGACTTCCCAGCCGTCCTTGCCCGAAGGCACGATGCCGGAAATGCGCGATGATGGTCTAGGCATGCAAAACTCCCGAAATTTCGTAGCCGGCCTGTTCGAGCCGGTCGCGCAGAGCGGCGATGTGCGGTGGTCCGACTTCGCAGCAGCCGCCAACGATGCTTGCCCCAGCCTCGACCCAGCCGATCGCCTGGTCGGCATAGGCATCCGGGCCAAGGTCGTGACGAGCGTGCAGCACATCGACGGTGCCGCCGTGCTTGAGTGCTTCGGTTGACGTGAAGCCATTGGCGTAGGCGCCGACCGGGCCGCCGAGGCCGATCAGTTCAGGCAAAGCCGCGGCGATTGCTTCCGGCCGGCAGCAATTGACCAGCCGCGCGGCGACTGCCAGGCCGTCGAGCGCGCTTGCCGCGGTGGCTATCGCTTCGCCGCTGCGCAGCCGCGGCTTGCCGTGGTCGGCCAGCGTCCACGACACCCATACCGGCTTGCCGCTTTCCGATGCCGCGGTGACCGCCGCGCGGGCTTCGTCCGCCGACGCCATGGTTTCACACAGGAACAGGTCGACGCCATCGGCCTGCTCGGCAACGATGCGGCGGTAAATATCGAGCGTGTCCTCGAAGGAAATGGTCAGTGCCGGTGCATAGCTGCCGAAAAGCGGCGATAGGCAGCCGGCGATGGCTGCATCGCCGGCCTCGTCGCGGGCCTGTCTGGCCAATTCGATGCCGCGCTTCTGCAACGGCTTGAAGAGGTCTTCCGCGCCCTCGCGCGCCAGGCGTTCGGGTGTTGCCGAATAGGTGTTGATGGTGATGACACGGGCGCCGGCACGGATGAATTCCGCGTGCAGGTCGCGCACCAGATCCGGTTCGTCGATCAGCACCCGGGCTGACCATAGCGGCGTCGGCTCGGATTTGCTGCGGCGGACCAGTTCCTGGCCCATGCCGCCATCGGTGAGGATGATTTTCTTCATGCGCGCAGCCTTTCGTTCTTCGGATCCCACAACGGTTCATCCTTCTGCACGATCGCCTGAAAGCGGTCACCGAAGATTTCGACCTCGACTGATGTGCCTGGCTCGGCCAGATCGGCGCGCAGCATGCCGAGCGCGATCGACTTGTCGACCCGGTGGCCCCAACCGCCGGACGTCGTCTCGCCGACGATCTTGCCGTCATGCCAGAGCGTCGACACCGAAGGGGCGTCGCAGTCGCCCGGGTTCTCTATAACCAGCGTGACGAAGCGCTTCTTCACGCCTTGCTGCTTTTCGTTCTGGAGTGCAGCCTTGCCACGGAAATCGGGCTTGTCCCATTTGACGAAGCGCTCCAACCCGCCCTGCAGGATCGAATAGTCGGTCGACAGGTCGCCCTTCCAGGTGCGGTAGCCTTTTTCAAGCCTGAGTGAATCCAACGCATACATGCCGAACGGCTTCAGCCCATGTTGCTGGCCTGCCGCGCAGACGGCGTCGAAGATGGCTGATGTGTCGTCCACCCTGGTGTGGATTTCCCAGCCGAGTTCGCCGGCGAAGGAGACGCGCACGAGTTTGGCCCAGCGACCGGCGATCTTTGTCTCCTGATGCGTCAGCCATGGCAAAGTGAGGTCGGCTTCGCAGACATCGGCGAGGATTTTCCGCGAGTTGGGGCCGGCCAGGATCTGGGTCGAGAATTCCTCGGTCCGGTCGATCAGCCTGAACGGCGCATCCTTGGGCATGCGCGATTTCAGCCATTCGAAATCGTGCCACTGCGCGACCGCCGCGGTGATCAGCGTCATCAGGTTGTCGTCGTGGCGCACCACGGACATTT
>NZ_RZPH01000282.1:0-6128 GCF_004022825.1 Mesorhizobium sp. M7A.F.Ca.CA.004.04.2.1 | reverse complement strand
CGCCCATCTCGACACATGGGTGGAACTGGCGCCGTTCGACACGCGTGCGCATGCAGCACTGCTGTCCAATCTGGCCGGGCGCGGCGAGGTCGCCGCGGCAGAGCAGCACCTGGCTTCGGCGGAGCGATTGTTCCGGTCGGAGGAGCTTGATTTCGCACCGCTTCGCGCGGCCTGGCAGGCGATCCGTGAACAACGGCCCGGGGCCTCGCTACGGACACAGGCGGCCTGCCTGTCCACGCTATCGCCACTGGTGGCCACCATGCCCGCCGCACCCGGCCCGGTCGAGCCCAGCCACGCTTCGCTGGCGGTGATGCCGTTTGTCGAGGAGAGCGGCGGCACGCGCGGCGGATTGGCCGACGGTTTCACCCACGACATCATCACCCGCCTGGCCAAGCTCAGGGATTTCTTCGTCATCGCGCGCGGATCGGTGTTTGCGCTGGCAGAGCAGAACATCGCGCCCGAGGATGCCGGCCGCCGGCTGAATGTCGACTATGTCGCCACCGGCACGGTGCGCAGCCCGTCTGGCCGCCTCATCGTCGGCGTCGAACTAATCGAGGTGCGCAGCGCCAGGATCGTCTGGGCCGAGACCTTCGAGCGCAGGCCCGATGACATCTTTTCCGTGCTCGACGACATCGGCAACAGTATCGTCTCCTCGATCTCGGCCGAGATCGAAACCGTCGAGCGCAACCGCGCCATGCTGAAGGCGCCCAACTCGCTCAACGCCTGGGAAGCCTACCATCGCGGCCTCTGGCACATGTACCGCTTCACCCAGGCGGAAAACGAACAGGCGCGGCATTTCTTTGCCCAGGCCTTGCAGCTCGACCCGACCTTTGCCCGCGCCTATGCCGGCCTGTCCTTCACCCACTGGCAGAACGCCTTCCAGCGCTGGGGCGACCGCGACCGCGAAAGCGCGCTGGCCTTCGAGAGCGCCGGACACAGCCTGCTGGTCGACGACCACAATCCGGCCGCGCATTGGGCGATGGGCCGGGCGCTGTGGCTGCGCGGCGAGCAGGACGGCTCGCTGCTCGAACTCGAGCGGGCTGTCGATCTCAGCCCCAACTTCGCGCTTGGCCACTACGCGCTGTCCTTCGTGCATTCGCAGTCGGGCGACCCGCGAGCGGCGATAGGCTCTTCGGATCATTCGCGCCATCTCAGCCCGTTCGACCCGCTGCTGTTCGGCATGCTGGGCGCACGCGCCATGGCGCATGTCCGGCTCGGCCAGTTCGAGGAAGCGGCCGAATGGGCGCTGAAGGCGGCGGCGCGGCCCAACGCCCACGCCATCATACTGGCGATCGCCGCGCACTGCCTGGCGCTGGCCGGACGGCTCGACGAGGCGCGCGGCTTCGCCGCCGCCATTCGCAAGACAAGGCCGGACTATTGCGCCGACGATTTCATCGGCACCTTCCGCTTCGAGCCGGACGCCGTGGCGCTGTTCCGGCAGGGCGCCAGGCTTATCGGGCTGAACTGAAGCCTGGCTCGCCATCTCTGGGATCGCCTGGGAATTTCGCCTCAATTCCGCCGGGTTAACGAAGTCGGAAGGAGTTGTTTAACTGTTTGCGGCTATGTCACCGCGTGGGGGACGACAAAGTGAGTATGATGAGCAACAGCCCCGACAAGCGCAATGAATGGCGCGCCATATTCTACGTGCAAGCTCGCGTTGCCATCCTGTTTGTCCCGGTGGTTGCCAGCCTGCTGATCATAGCGGCGCTTGCCGGCAACGAACGCAAATCCGTTCCCAGCATGATCGACCCGACCGTCACCGGCTCCGTGCGGTAGACCGGCGGTCATCGGCTCTTCGAGATGCTGTCGGAGGCGGGCGCCTGGCGTGCGCTATCGGCGGTTTTCATTTGGCGCTAAAATCATCCGATGGCACTGAATGAGTGGGCCCGAACGATCAAGCGCGATGTGCATGCGCTCTACCTCGCCGCTCGCGATCCCCGAACGCCCTGGTACGCCAAGGCGCTTGCCGTGTGTGTTGCAAGCTATGCCTTGTCGCCAATCGACCTGATCCCCGATTTCATTCCGGTGATCGGCTATCTCGACGACGTCATCCTTGTCCCTTTGGGCGTCCTTGCCGTGGTCAGGATGATACCGCCCGAGGTGATGGCGGAACACAGAAAGACCGCCGCGCTGGCCGCCGACAGGCCGGTGAGCCGCTACGCGGCGGTGATCATTGTTTGTATCTGGACTGCCTCGATCGTGCTGGCCGGGTGGCTGGGATATCTGTATTTCGCTGACTGACTGCCAGGCCGTTCAGCAGGGAAACCGCCGCCAATGAAGCCCGGACGGATCGCGCTTTTCCCGGGATTCCGTCGCCATGCGGCGCCGCTCAAACAAAGCGCGGGATCGGGCCGTTCTGCGGGGTCACGTCGTCGCCGAGGTCGACAAACACCTCGTCGACATAGCACCATGCCCAGCCTTCCGGCGGATCGTAGCCCTCGATGATCGGATGCTTGGTGGCGTGAAAATGCCTGGTGGCGTGGCGGTTGGGCGAGTCGTCGCAGCAGCCGACATGGCCGCAGGTGCGGCAGAGCCGCAAATGCACCCATTGCGACCCGCTCTTCAGGCACTCCTCGCAGCCGAGCGCGCTCGGCGTCACCTTCCTGATGTCGCGCGTATGCCTGCATTCATCCATCATGGTCTCCCTGCTGTTTGAGGTGCGTCCGCGCGCGCGAGATATGCATGCAATGCCGCGACCACCTGGGCGCCTTCGCCGACAGCCGCCGCGACGCGTTTGACCGAACCGGCGCGGACGTCGCCGATGGCGAACACGCCGCTGCGGCTGGTCTCCATCTGCGCCGATCCCAGCTCCGATCCGGTGCGCACGAACCCCCTGGCGTCCAGCGCCACACCGCAATTCGCCAGCCAATCGGTGTTCGGGTCGGCGCCGATGAAGAGAAAGAGATGGCGGATCGGGCGCGTCGTTTCCGCGCCGCTGGCGCGGTTGCGCCATCGCACCGTGCCAAGATTGCCCTCTTCGCCGTCCAGCGCCTCGATTTCGGTCCCGGTCAGCACCTCGATGTTCGGCTGCGCCTTGATGCGTTCGACCAGGTAGCGCGACATGCTGGCATCGAGGCTGCCACCGCGCGCCAGCAGCGCCACTTTGCGCGCATGACTGGCCAAGTAGACAGCCGCCTGCCCGGCCGAATTGCCGGCGCCGACCAGCGCCACTTCCTGGTCCGCGCAAAGCCGCCCTTCAATGGGCGACGCCCAGTAATGCACGCACGTTCCCTCGAACCGCGCCAGATTGGCGATGTCGAGGCGGCGATAGCGCGCGCCGCTGGCGATCACCACGCTGCGCGTGCGCACGTCTCGCCATCACCGACATCGAGCAGATAGCGGGCGCCTGACGCGTCGGAGGCGGCGCTCAAAAGCTTCGCCTCGTCCGGGATGACCATTTCGACGCCGAATTTCTGCGCCTGGTTGTAAGCGCGCGCCATCAGCGCCATGCCGGTAATGCCTGTGGGGAAACCAAGATAGTTCTCGATGCGCGAGGATGCACCGGCCTGTCCGCCGAAGGCGCGGCAGTCGAGCACGATCGTCGATAGGCCTTCGGAGGCCGCATAGACCGCCGCCGCCAGCCCTGCCGGGCCGGCGCCGACGATGGCCACGTCATAGACCGTATCGGCATCGATCGGCCGCAGCAGGCCGATGCAGCGGGCGAGGTCCTTTTCGCCGGGGTTCATCAGCAGCCTGCCGTTTGGACAGAGCACGATCGGCAGGTGGTGAGGATCGACCTCGAAGCGTTCTACCAGGGTTTTGGCGCAGGGATCGCTGCCGGAATCGAGCACGCGATGCGGCTGGCCGCTGCGGGCGAGGAAGCCCTGCAGGCGCAACACGTCGGCATTGTCCTGGGGTCCGATGATGATCGGCCCGCTGGTAGCGCTCTCCAAAAGCCCGACGCGGCGCAGGATCAGCGCCCGCATGATGCGCTCGCCGAGATTGGCCTCCTGCACCATCAGGTCGCGCAGCCGCTGCGAGGCGATGACGAACGCCTCCACCGGTTCGGCGGCCTGCGCATTGACCAGCGAGGGACGGGCCGAAAGCTGCGCCAGCTCGCCGACAAAGCTGCCGGGGCCATGGGTGACGATCGTCTCGCGCCGGCCGAGCCCGCCGTCCTGGGTGATGTCCACGCTGCCCGACAGCACGACGATCAGACCGGGCGCCACATCGCCTGCTTCGATGATGTGCTCGCCGGCGGCATAGGCGCTGGCCTCGCCGAACCGGCGCATGCGGTCGATGTCCACCTCGGCCAGCGTGGGGAACGCCTGGTCGCGGCGGGCACCGAATATCTGGGTGGTGGATTGAGCCATGGTTTTGAGCGTAGCGAAGCGGGCGCGGAGTTTGAAGCGGTTTGTGAGGGGACTGGCCGGAAGGGGAGGTTGGCGGCAAAGAAAAAGCCCGGACGAGCCGGGCTTTTTCTCTAAGTTTCTGAACCGGCGAATGGTTCGAAACGGGAATTTGGTGCCCAGAAGAGGACTCGAACCTCCACTCCTTGCGGAACACGGACCTGAACCGTGCGCGTCTACCAATTCCGCCATCTGGGCTGGTGCGGGCTCATGTAAGCGGGCAAGCGATTGCTGTCAACGCGCTTTTTTCGCAGGTGCTCCGTTCGCCGGCTCAGTCGTCCAGCACTTCCTTCGAAGCGACGGTGGAATCGGCGTTGAGCTGGTAGATGACCGGCACGCCGGTGCCGAGTTCCAGCTTGACGATCTCCTCGCCCGACTTGCCGTCCAGCGCCATGATCAGCGCGCGCAGCGAGTTGCCGTGCGCGGCGACCAGCACCGTGCCGCCGCGCAGCACGTGCGGCTGCAAATCGTGCAGATAGTAGGGCCAGACGCGGGCGCCGGTGTCCTTCAGGCTTTCGCCGGCGGGCGGCGGCACGTCGTAGGAGCGGCGCCAGACATGCACCTGCTCCTCGCCCCATTTCTTGCGGGCGTCGTCCTTGTTGAGGCCGGAAAGGTCGCCATAGTCGCGCTCGTTGAGTGCCTGGTCGCGGATGGTCTTCAGGTCGCTCTGGCCGACCGCGTCGAGAATGTGCTGGCAGGTTTTTTGCGCCCGGATCAGCGCCGAGGTGAAGGCGATGTCGAATTTCAGGCCGCGCGCCTTGAGCTTCTGGCCGGCGGCCTTGGCCTCGGCGTGGCCCTGTTCGGTCAGGTCGACATCGCGCCAGCCGGTGAACAGGTTCTTCAAATTCCATTCGCTCTGGCCGTGGCGTACGAGCACGAGGGTTCTCGACATGTTTGCTCCTTCAAGAGCAATTCCAGGAAAAGTGTGACGCGGTTTTCCGCCCGGAATTGCGTTAGACAAAGAGGTTTATGGATCAGGCCGGCTCAGCTGAGGCCGAGCACGTCCCGCATCGAATACAGTCCCGGCTTCTTGCCGCGCGCCCAAAGCGCCGCCTTGACGGCGCCCCGAGCGAAGATGGCGCGGTCCTCGGCATGGTGGGCAAGCGTGATGCGCTCGCCGGTGCCGGCCAGCATCACGCTGTGGTCGCCGACGACAGAGCCGCCGCGCAGGGTGGCAAAGCCGATCGAGCCTGTCTTGCGCACGCCGGTGTGGCCGTCGCGGACGCGTACCTCATTGCCTGAAAGCTCGATACCACGCCCGGCGGCGGCGGCTTCGCCCAGCAGCAGCGCTGTGCCCGATGGCGCGTCGACCTTGTGCTTATGGTGCATTTCGAGGATCTCGATGTCGAAATCGTCGGCATCGAGCGCGCGTGCCGCCTGCTCGACCAGCACCGCCAGCAGATTGACGCCGAGGCTCATATTGCCCGACTTGACGATCGTCGCATGGCGCGCCGCCGCCGCGATTTTCGCATTGTCGTCGGCCGTGCACCCGGTCGTGCCGATGACGTGAACGATGCGCGCCTGCGCCGCATAGCCCGCGAATTCGACCGTCGAAGCAGGCGTGGTGAAGTCGAGCACGCCGTCTGCCTTGGCGAAGACCGGCAGCGGATCGTCGCCGATCGGCACGTTGATGATACCGATGCCCGCCAGTTCGCCTGCGTCCTTGCCCAGATAGGGCGAACCCGCCCGCTCGACCGCGCCGATGACCCGCGCGCCGGGGATGGTGTGGATGGCGCGGATCAGCGTCTGGCCCATGCGGCCGGCAGCGCCCACCACCAC
>NZ_RZPH01000281.1:0-6134 GCF_004022825.1 Mesorhizobium sp. M7A.F.Ca.CA.004.04.2.1 | reverse complement strand
ATCGCGCGCGAGGGAAAACTGATCGGCCCGAAAATTGGAACCATCGTCACCCGGGAAAGCTGAAGACCATGCCCCTCCTCGCAGACAAGACCGCCATCGTCACCGGAGGCAGTTCCGGCATCGGCCGCGCGATCGCGCTGAAATTCGCGGCCGAGGGCGCGAGCGTCGTCATCGCCGACACGGTCGAGCAGCCGATCGAAGGCGGTAAGAGCACCGTGGAGTTGATCCGCTCGGCCGGCGGAGGTGCTGTTTACATCCGGACCGACATCTCTGACTGGAGCGCCGTCGATGCGCTGGTCGATGCGACGGTCACGCAGTTCGGACGGCTCGACGTGATGGTCAACAACGCCGCGATTTACACCAGCACCAATCTGATCGACACCACGCCGGAACAATGGCAGCGCGTCATCGGCGTCAACCTGACCGGTTTCTTCTACTGCTCGAAACGGGCGGTGATGCAGATGCTCACCCAGGCGCCCGTCACCGATGTGCGCGGCCGCATCATCAACATCTCCTCGCAGCATGGTATCGTGGCCTGCCCGGGCGACTTCCCCTATTCTGTGAGCAAGGGAGGCATCGTGCAGATGACACGGCAGATCGCCGTCGACCACGCCGACGACCTGATCGTCTGCAACGCGATTGCGCCAGGCAAGATCGTCACCGGCAAGCCGGGTGTCGCCAACGAACCCGACGCGCTCGATTACTCGCGAAGGCGCACGCCATGGCCGCGGCTTGGACATCCGAGCGACGTGGCCGGAGCCGCCTTGTTTCTCGCCAGCGACATGGCAAGCTACGTTACAGGCATCAACCTGATGGTGGACGGCGGCTGGATGGCGGGCTGACCTAGTAAGACCTAAGGCCGACTGCCCGGAGACCGCGGGCAAGGGCTGCAGCAAGGGACGTTGGCCGACGAACAGGTCAAAACATTACGTGGGCACTTTTTCGCCCCCAGAGTCGAGACACGCGCTCTGCAACGGTAGTAGTCGCAGTCGCAAACAGTTCTCCAGAAGCGATCTGGTCACGCGGTATCTTCCAAATCAGACCACTACTAGCGCTCCAGCTCTGACAATGGCGGCAGCACGACAGCCGGATGGCGGCCTTCGCGCAGCATCAGCCCGAGACTGTAGTCGACGGCTAGCTTCATGGCGCCGAGCGCCGTGCCGCCGTCTTCAAGCGAACTGACGGCGATCCGTGTCGGCCACGCAAGTTCTGCTGCGACGCGTTCGACATTTTCTGTCATCAGCGGGTTTCTGCCGACACCGCCGCCAAGCACGATCAGGCCGGGGTCGAGCATGCCGATGCAGCCGGCCGCCAGCCTGCCGATATCGGCTGCATGACGCGCGACTGCCGCTACCGCCGACGCTGAGCCCTCCAGAGCACGCGCGAACAGATCCTTGGCCGAGTCGGGCGGCGCGCCTTCCCCAGCGGGCCAGTCGACACGACAGCGCTCGATCAGCGCCCGCGAGCCGAGATAATGTTCGAGCCCTTCACGATAGGGCGTCTCGCTGGCCGACCACGGAAACGGCATGCGGCCGATTTCGCCGGCAGCACCGCCGGCTCCGCGAAACAAACGCCCTTCGGTGATGAGGCCGAGGCCGACCCGCACGCCAACCTGCAGAAAGGCGAAGGTCTGGTGGCCTTGCGCGGCGCCAAAGTGCATCTCGCCGATGGCCGCGCAATTGACGTTGTTTTCCAGGATGATCGGCACTTTGACACTGCGCCGCAGCAGGCCAAGCACGGCGGACGGCCCGCCGGGCCGGTCAAAACGATCGTTGGAGACGATGCGCGGCACCGCCACCGCAATGGCACGCAGCGCGCGAAAACTCTTGGCCACCTTGGCCATTGTGGCACGCGCCACCGACAGCACGACAGCGCCGACCGCGTCGGCATCGCCGGCTATCGTTTCCGGGATCGGTTCTTCCGCCGACGCCAGCTTCTGCGCGTCCATCGAATAGGCGACGGCACGCACCTGGGCGGCGCCGACATCGATGCCGATCGCGTAGCCCGCGCCGGGACCGATGCCGTAGACCGTCGCCGTGCGGCCGATGGCGCCACGCTCCAGTCCGCGCGACGCCACAAGACCCAAGGCGCTCAGTTCCGACACCGCCGCCGACATGGTCGGTTTCGACAGGTCGAGCATGGCGCCGAGTTTCGGCCGGGTCACCGGCCCATGCGCGGCGAGCACACGAAGCACGGCGCGGGCGCTCTCGGTCAGATTGGGGATTTCCGCAGCCGCCATCTCAGCCGTTCGACCTTTTGCCCTGAAAATCCTATTGGCCGCGCGCAAAATCACCAGCACGACTCAAAGGCGCATGCATGTTCCCCTGAATGCCTCATTGCCGGGCAGTTTGGCAATTTCCGCAAGCAGGATCTCAAACCGAAGGTCGAACGCAGCGGAAAATGCGCGAACAGGACAGGCTACACCTCGGTCGGCGACCACGGCTTCAGCTTGGTGTCGGTCTGGCGGTAGCGGAACGTAATGTCGGCGAGGCCGGCGGCGTCCTGCATGTCGCCGACAATGAGCTGGATGGCGATGATCTCCAGTATGGCATCGGCCATGTCGTTGCCGAGTGCCGGGATGGAAATCACCACTAGCCTGTCGGCGGCAGCGACATCGACGCGCCGTGTCACCAGCACCGAGTGACAACCGAAGGCCGCAACATCCTGCGCGATCTTCACCTCGCGGCCATCACCGATGCAAATGAGTCCGGTCGCCGCATCTTGCGATTCCATCGGTCCGTGCAGGTAGTTCAGCGTATCCCATCCGGATGCCGGCACCCTCACCGCCTCGCGGATCAGCATCGCCGCCTCGCCGGCATTGGCGAAGCCGACGCCGGCGCCAACGATGTCGATGGATGTTCTGCCCTGCAGCAGCCGTGCCGCCTGCCCAGCAGCTTGCGTCGCGCCGGAAAGAACGGCGGCTGCGGCGGCAGGCAAACGCGCCCAATCGAAGCTGTTGCCGGCAAGCCTGCCGATCAGCATGCCAAGCGCCAGCAAGGTCCCGGTATAGCCGGTGGAGCTTGCGCCATTGTCGGCGCCAGAATCCGTGGCAAGCACAGCACCAGTCAGATCAGCCAGCGGATTGCCGCTGCCACGGCAGACCGCCAGGCGCGGCGCGCCCGACGCCTCGCGCATGACGTCGTAGATTTCGCGGCTCTGCCCGGAGGCCGACAGCGCGATGAACGCATCGGCGGCTGCATCCGTCCGGCCATAGAGATCGGTCGGCGTATAGGCAAAAGCCTTGATACCGGAGGCGCGCAGATAAAGCGCACCGGCCAGCGCTGCCTGATAGCTGGCGCCGATGCCGGCAAGCCCGATCGTCTTGCCGGCAAAAGCGCGGAGATCGAGGTCGTCAAGCGACGAGGCCACCGAACGCCGGCCGATTTCGAGACTTTCCGTCTGGCGCGCCACCGCCGGGCGATAGCCGATACGCTTCATCATTCAAACCGCTCCAATTCCCAAAGATTGGCCCTGACCGACCAGCAGTCGTCTCGCCAAGGCGACCGCACCCAGCACCGGCGGCTCGCGCAGCAGCAGCACCTGGCTCGACGGCGAGACCTTTGCCATGGCCTCGACGAATGCCGTCATCAACATCGGCTGCTCCGAGATGACCCCGCCGCCAGCCACGACAAGGGCGGGATTGGCGCCGCGTTCGATCAAGAGTGCGACCAATGCGGCCAACCCTGCCCCGCCTTCGCTGATAACACGGATAGCCAGAGCCGAGCGGGCGATCGCCGCGTCGAATACGGCATTGGCATAGCGGCCCCAGACCGCAGCACCACGCGTTTCGTTGAGCAGGATGCCAAGCTTGGTCTGGTCGTCTGTACCCAGTTCGCGCATCAGCCCGGCAATCAGCGGGTCACCATCCTGGCCCCGGTCGAGGCTGTGCCGGACTGCTTTCGCCGCCTCGCGCACCAATGCCGGCGCGCTGCCCTCGTCGCCAAGGATCCAGCCCCAGCCACCGGCTGCCAGCATCTTGCCATCGGCCGTGCGTGCCACCGCGATCGAGCCTGTGCCGGAGACGACGCCGATGCCGTCGATATAGCCAGCGGCAGGAACCATCAGCTCGGCATCGTTGACCACCTGCACCGCACCACCGGTCCTGCTTGCCAGCAGCGCCTGGAAGCGAAGGCATTGTTCACCCGTGTCGCAACCATGCGCGCCAACGGCCAGCACAGCGGGCGCGACCCCGCCGCACAATCCCGCGACGATCCCAGCCAGCGTCGTGGCATCGGTTTCCATCTGGCGGATGCGCCAGGTCTCCGTCACCAGCACCTCGTCGGCGATCGTACGCTCGCCCTGGCACGCCATGATCCGCGTCTTGGTGCCGCCGATATCCACGCCTGCAATGATTTTCTGGGTCACCGTTATCCACCGCACACGCCGGACGAAGCGGGTTGCCGCGTCCAGATCCTTATTAGTTAGGAAACTTTACAAACTATCTTTCCAGACGGCAAGAACTATGATTTGATAATGGTCGTAAAAAGCGCATCAAGCGCATTGGGAGATTGCAACATGAGCAGGAGAAAGATTGGTCTGGCCCTCGCGGCCGCGTCTTTCGCATGGGGACTCGCAGCCAGCGTGGCACATGCAACCGACATCTCGTTCTGGACCTGGCGCCAGGAAGACAAGGCTGCCTACAATGAACTTTTCGCGGATTTCGCCAAGGCCAACCCGGACATTCATGTGAAGTTCGAGTCGTTCCCGGATGAGAACTATCCGACGATTGTCTCGACGGCGCTGGCCGCCGGCAAGGGCGGCGACGTCATCCACACCCACGCCTATGGCTGGCTGGAGCAGTTCGTCAAGGCTGGCTATTTCGAGCCGCAGGATCTGACCACGGTGCCTTCACTCGCCAACCAGCCCGCCGATGCGCTGGTGGCCGGCACCTACCGCGCCGACAAGAAGGTCTATTCCCTGCCCTTCGCCTCGCAGACGCTCGGCCTGTTCATCAACAAGGACGTCTTCACCAAGGCCGGGCTGACGCCGCCGACCACATGGGATGAGTTCATAACCGTCAGCAAGGCGCTGAAGGACAAGGGTATTTACCCCCTGGCCAACGGCATGGGCACCAGCTGGTTCAACGAGATGTTCGTGGCCATCTTCACCAACCCGTTCCTCGGCCAGGACTTTGTCAGGGACCTGACGTCGGGCAAGACCACCTTCAAGGACCCGCGCTATGTTGCGGCGCTCGGCATGCTGCTCGAACTGCGCGACTACATGCCGCCCGGCTTCGAAGGCATCGACTACGACACCGCCGGCCAGCTGTTCATCAGCGGCAAGGCGGCGATGCTGGCCGGCGGCAGCTTCGATATCGCCAGCTACCGCACCCAGAACCCGGCCATCAACATGGACTTTGTCGCCCCGCCAATGGCCAAGGCCGGCGACACACCGCAGGTGACCAAGTTCTTCGATGGCGGCTATGCCGTCAACGCCAAGTCGGCCAACAAGGAGGCCGCGCTGAAGCTGGTCAACTGGATGGGCACCAAGGAGTTCGGCGACAAGTTCTCCGCTCTGCTCGGCAACATCTCGCCGATCAAGGGCGTCGTCATCAAGGACGAGCTTCTCGCCCATGTCGCCAAGTTGAACGAAACTGCCATGCCGCATATCAATGTCGTCTACTTCCGTTTCGAGAAGCCGACGGGATCGGAGCTGCTGCAGGGCGACATCACCAAGATGATGTCGGGTTCGATCACCCCGGACCAGCTCGCCGCCGACCTGACCAGCGGCCTCGCCAAATGGTACAAGCCTTTCCAGGGCAAGTGACATGAACATCGGCCGGCGCCACACCACAAAAGCCTTTCCGTGGCGCCGGTCACTCTGGATCGCGTCCCTGCTGACACCGGCCCTGGTGGTCATGGTGTTGTTCGTGCTCTGGCCGCTGCTGTCGGCCTTCCGCCTTGCCTTCTATGAGTTCAACGGCTTGCAGCCGACCGGATTCATCGGCTTTGAAAACTTCCGCAAGGTGCTGTTTGAACAGCCTTACAGCGACTGGACCTACAATGCGCTGAAGCACAACATCATCGCCTTCGTGGCGCTGATGGTGTTCGAGAACGGCACCGCCTTCCTGCTCGCCTACGCCTTGCTGAAGGCACTGCCCGGCCACCGCATCCACCAGGTCATCGTCTTTCTTC
>NZ_RZPH01000280.1:0-6136 GCF_004022825.1 Mesorhizobium sp. M7A.F.Ca.CA.004.04.2.1 | reverse complement strand
GGGATGACGCGCGCGGCAAACAGAAGCTTGCCCGACGAGTGCGACTTGCCCTTGTCATGGTCGAAGAAGACGCCCGGCGAGCGGTGCATCTGCGAGACGATGACGCGCTCGGTGCCGTTGACGATGAAGGTGCCGTTCAAGGTCATGAGCGGCATGTCGCCCATGTAGACGTCCTGCTCCTTGATGTCCTTGATGGACTTGGCGCCGGTATCCTCGTCGATATCGAACACGATGAGGCGCAGCGTCACCTTCAGCGGCGCGGCATAGGTGAGGTCGCGCTGACGGCATTCGTCAACGTCGAATTTCGGTCCTTCGAACTCGTACTTCACGAACTCCAGCATCGAGGAGCCGGAAAAATCGGAGATCGGGAAAACCGACTTGAAAACAGCCTGCAGTCCCTCGTCCGGACGCCCGCCCTTGGGCTCCGCCACCATCAGGAATTGATCATAGGATGCCTTCTGAACCTCGATGAGGTTCGGCATCTCCGCAACTTCCGGGATCTTTCCGAAGAACTTGCGTACGCGTCTGCGGCCATTGAAAGTCTGGGTCTGGGCCATCGTCGCTCCTTAGCTCTAAACTCGGGACGAGCCTCGCCGCGGCTCGCCTTGCATTCTGGGCCACCTTGGCGGCAACCCTCTGTCTGTTTTCCCGGCGCCTGTCGGCGGCCGGCTAGAACGGGAGAAAACCCGTTTCCTGAAGGCCGGTTTTCGGCCCTCAGGAAAGAGGTTCTCGTAGATCTCGCGTTACGCGTGCTCCCTCCGGGCGAAGGGAGTGGCGGACGGCGCGAGGCCGCCCGCCGCTTTCACGATTACTTCAGGTCGACCTTGGCGCCGGCTGCTTCCAGCTGGGCCTTGAACTTGTCAGCGTCGGCCTTGGAAACGCCTTCCTTGACCGGCTTCGGAGCCGCTTCGACCAGATCCTTGGCTTCCTTGAGGCCAAGACCGGTGATGGCGCGGACTTCCTTGATGACGTTGATCTTCTGAGCGCCTGCCTCGGTGAGGACGACGTCGAATTCCGTCTTTTCCTCGACCGGAGCAGCAGCGGCCGCACCACCGCCAGCGGCGGCAACAGCCACCGGAGCAGCGGCGGAAACGCCCCACTTTTCTT
The DNA here is from genome assembly GCF_004022825.1 of Mesorhizobium sp. M7A.F.Ca.CA.004.04.2.1. Classification (NCBI taxonomy): domain Bacteria; kingdom Pseudomonadati; phylum Pseudomonadota; class Alphaproteobacteria; order Hyphomicrobiales; family Phyllobacteriaceae; genus Mesorhizobium; species Mesorhizobium sp. M7A.F.Ca.CA.004.04.2.1. The sequence goes on along the minus strand of NZ_RZPH01000280.1, from coordinate 5,029 downwards.
CCAGAAGCTTCGACAGCTCGGCCGCCTCGAGGACGGTCAGCTTCGAAAGGTCGTCTACGATCTTTGCGAGATCAGCCATTGTTGTGTTCCTTCATAAGGTTCGAACGTGTGTTTGTGATAGCGAGGAACGGCCTCATGCCGCCTCGTCCTTCCGGGCGTAAGCGCCGATGACGCGCGCGACCGAGGCCGCTGGCGCATTGACGATCTGGGCGATCCGGGTTGCCGGCGTGGCGATCATGCCAACCAGCCTGGCGCGCAGCTCATCGAGCGACGGAAGTGTGGCGAGTGCCTTCACACCGTCGGCATTGAGCGAGGTGGTGCCCATTGCGCCGCCGAGAATGACGAGCTTGTCATTTCCCTTGGCGAAATCGGACGCGACCTTCGGCGCCGCAATCGGATCCTCCGAATAAGCAATCAGCGTCTGTCCCTTGAACAGCTCGATGATCGATGCGGAGTCCGTGCCCTGAAGAGCGATTTTGGCGAGACGGTTCTTCGCGACTTTGACGGTGCCACCGGCGGCGCGCATTTTCGACCGAAGGTCGTTCATTTGCGCGACGGTGATACCGGCGTAGTGGGCCACGACCACTGAACCTGCGTTCGAGAACGCACCGTTCAGGCCCGTGACGAGTTCGCGTTTTTCCGCTCTGTCCACTGCCTATCTCCAGTTGACCCCAATCCTGTTAACGGGAACATCCCATTGACGAGGACAGGCGTCGGGTTGCCTTTTGTCGGCCGGGCCATCCAGTAACGGATCTCCCGAACGACGCTCGAGGATCCTGCCCCCTTTCGCCACATCGACGGTCAAGCCGGCGATGCGCAGACAAAAGGCAAACACGGTTCGAACCTTTCATTGGAGCAATCGCTCCGTTGTCCGGTCTTCACCCGTCTCATGCAGGCCCAAATCGAATTAAGGCTTCTGGGCCGCCTGCAATCTCGGACAGGATGTCCGGAAACCTCTCGGCTTCCGGTACCGGGCCGCCAACTAGGTCGGAGGCCCGGAATTCTTTGCAGATCAGCCGTTTACCGGCCGATCTCGATCAAAACTTATCAGGACGCGTTGAGCGTCGCGACGTCGAGCTTGAGGCCCGGGCCCATCGTCGAGGTGACCGACACCTTCTTGACGTAGTTGCCCTTGGCGCCAGTCGGCTTTGCCTTGGTCACCGCATCGGCGAAGGCGCGGATGTTCTCTTCCAGGGCCTTGACGTCGAACGACACCTTGCCGACGCCGGCATGGACGATGCCAGCCTTCTCGACACGGAACTCGACGGCGCCGCCCTTGGATGCCTTGACGGCGGCGGCAACGTCGGTGGTGACGGTGCCGACCTTCGGGTTCGGCATCATGCCGCGCGGGCCGAGCACTTTGCCCAGACGACCGACGAGCGGCATCATGTCCGGCGTGGCGATGCAGCGATCAAAATCGATCGTGCCCTTCTGGACGATGTCGACCAGATCCTCGGCACCGACGATGTCGGCGCCGGCGGCGCGCGCTTCGTCGGCCTTGTCGCCACGGGCGAACACGGCGACACGCACCGAGCGGCCGGTGCCGTTCGGCAGGTTGACCACGCCGCGGACCATCTGGTCGGCATGGCGCGGGTCGACGCCGAGGTTCATGGCGACTTCGATGGTCTCATCGAACTTCACCGAGGAACGGTCCTTGAGCAGCTTCAGCGCATCGCCCAGGGCATAAGCCTTGTTGGGATCGATGCCTTCGCGGGTCTTCGATACGCGCTTTGCAATCTTTGCCATGATCTTAGCCCACCACTTCCAGACCCATCGAGCGGGCGGAGCCCTCGACCATGCGCATGGCCGCTTCGACGTCGTTTGCGTTCAGGTCTTTCATCTTCGCGGTGGCAATCTCGCGGACCTTGTCACGCGAAACCGTACCGGCCTTGACCTTGCCCGGCTCCTTGGAACCGGACGTCAGGTTCGCCGCCTTCTTCAGGAAGTAGCTCACCGGCGCCGTCTTCATGACGAAGGTGAAGGACTTGTCCTGATAGTAGGTGATGACGACCGGAACCGGCGATCCCTTTTCCATTTCCTGGGTCTGCGCGTTGAACGCCTTGCAGAATTCCATGATGTTGATGCCACGCTGACCAAGCGCCGGGCCGATCGGGGGAGACGGCGTCGCCGATCCCGCTTTCACCTGGAGCTTGAGCTGGCCTGCAATTTTCTTAGCCATCTCTTTTCCTGCCTTTGTCTATGCCGGTCATGCCGGCGGTTGCAGTCTGGTGGTGCGGTTCGCGCAGCCGGCTAAAGCCGCACTCGCCTCCCACCGTCTCAGGCCGCGCGCTTCCGCGCCGCCTCCCCTGATCGCCAAACCGGCGTCAGGGATTTCGGATCAGCCCTTTTCGACCTGTCCGAATTCCAGATCGACCGGCACGGCGCGCCCGAAGATCGAAACTTCCACCTTGAGCCGCGCCCGCTCCTCGTCCACTTCCTGGACGAAACCGTTGAACGACGCGAACGGACCATCCGAAACGCGGATCGCTTCGCCGATCTCGAACGTGACCGAGGGCTTGGGCCGCTCGACGCCTTCCTGCACCTGGTTCAGGATGCGCTGGGCTTCCGCCTCGGTGATCGGCACCGGCTTGGAGTCGCCCAGGAAGCCGGTGACCTTCGGTGTGTTCTTGACCAGCGAGAACACGGCGTCGGTCAAATTGGCCTTCAGCAGCACATAGCCCGGGAAGAACTTGCGCTCGGCATCGACCTTGCGGCCGCGGCGAACTTCGACGACCTTCTCGGTCGGAACCACGATCTGGTGGATGTCGGCGGACAGGCCCTTCTGCTTGGCCTTGTTCTCGATATCCTCGGCGACCTTCTTTTCAAAGTTCGAATAAGCGTGGACGATGTACCAGCGCGCGGTCATTTCAAGACTTCTCCGTAATCGCCGGACTTAGCGTCCGATGCCCAGAATCTGTTCGACCGCAAGGCCCATGAGCTGATCGGCGGTGAAGAAAAAGATCATCGCGATCACTGCGAAGGCCAGAACCATCACCGTCGAGATCATCGTTTCGCGTCGCGACGGCCAAGTCACCTTGGCGGTCTCCGCGCGAACCTGCTGGAGAAAGACGAAAGGATTTGTGGTTTTCGAAGCCATATGCCGCTCTGTCTTCAAGACCCGTTGGCCGGGTCTCCTGGATGATCCCGCTGGCCGGGACGTGCCGCCTGAGCCCAATCTCGCGCCGAATCAGCGCAATCATTTCGCCCATGCAAATCAGACGCGTAAAGCCGGTTTCCCAGCTCCACGCGTCGCGTGTCTGTTTCGTCTACATAAAACCGATTCTTGATCCACGCAAGTGGCAAGTCTCCGCTTTATGACCAAACACCGCCTCGGAACCATCCAGTCGTTCCGTCCCGGCTATGGCGCTCTTATGCCCCAATCGACCCTATATGGCAAGCGGGTCGCCGATTTTCAAAGGCCAGAGCATGGAAATATCGCTTTGAAACGCCATTTCGAAACGGCGAAACATTGCGTTGAATGCCATTCCAAGAAATGGCACGGGCAGCAGGGCTCGAACCTACGACCTGCGGTTTTGGAGACCGCCGCTCTACCAACTGAGCTATGCCCGTATCGTGCGCATGTCGGCGCAGAAGGCGCTTCCTAAAAGCTTCCGCACGCTCTGTAAAGAGCGGTTTGCAAGCAAACGCGCCTTAATCCCGACAAGGCCATCCGGGTCGATCCCAAGCTCCGGCCTGAAGTCGCCAGCGCGCGGTGGCGTGATTGAGAGAGACGTCGCCTGCCCTCTTCGATGTGGAGCGTCCTCAAGCGGCATTCGTGGCAGGCTGCGGTCGCCCGCGTGCAAGCCAAAGCGCCCAGCCGCATATCAGGAGTTCGCATGCGAACGTCCAGTGCAGCAAAAAGCTGAGCACCCAATTGCTGAAGTCCGCCGGTACAGTGACGAGTTCGAACGCCCGCCGATCGAATGGCATCAGCCACAATATCGGCGACGCCAGCGTATCGAGGACCATATGCAGCATGGCGGCGGCAAAGAAGGCAGCCGTGGCTGCCAGATACGAGCGGGCGCGCCAGCTGACGAATAGCAACGACAGCGCCCCTGCGGCCGCCCAGAACAGCGGCCAATGCGTCATATAGGAGTGATGGCGGGTGCGTCCGCCGTCGATGAAATGGAAATACAGCATATCGATATCGGGGATGACACTGCCGACTATGGCGGCCCCGACGATAGCCGGGCTGCCAGGCCACTGCCTGCGCATGAACGTTCCGAGAATATAGCCACTTGGAAGATGGGCGATCAGCATCTCGGGACCGTTCACGGTTGCAGGCCAGTGCAGCATTCCGCCCTATTGTGGCGTTATTCCGGATGCCTGCGCCCGATACGTTTCGTGCCGATCATGGTTTCGTACCGGTGGCTTATAGGGGCCGCCCGGCACGCCCCAACCCAGGCCGGCATCGATCCTCCGCCTGCCTGGCGCCGCCAGCAGCGACGATAGCGGAACAATCGGAAGCGGCTCAAGCTGCCTCATGCCCGGTTTCCGGCTCCGCCGCACACTACAATTTGGCCGGCGCATCAGCCTCGGCATTGGCGGAAGGCCGGATCCGGCAATTCTCGGGTCTTGGCACCGCCTCGCAAATGGTGGCACCGGTCAGCGCGTCGACCGATTGCAGGCCGGTCGTCAGGCCGACCTTCAGCATCATGCCGGGTTCCAGCCGGCGCTCGACCGAGCGCCGCTCGATCGCTGCGAACAGGGCGGGACCGATCGCCATCTCCTCGAGATAGGCCTTGACCATCTGCTTTTGCCCCATCGGGTAAAGGCTAAGCCGCGCCTGGGGACCGACAAACCGCCTGATGCCGCCGGCAAGCATCAGCGCGCAGGCCGAATCGCACTCCACGCCGGCATCGATGCTCAGCCCGGCATAGGCGCCCTCTTTGGCCAGGCAATTCCACGCCCCTGGGTCACAGCCGACGAAATCGGTGCGGCCAACGGCGACGTCGAGCTTCTTTTCATGGATAAGCCGTCCTGCCGCCAGGGCGCTGAGCAGGTCGCCTCCCCTCGAACTGATCACGAC
>NZ_RZPH01000027.1:0-15971 GCF_004022825.1 Mesorhizobium sp. M7A.F.Ca.CA.004.04.2.1 | reverse complement strand
GATGAAGTTCGGCTCCGAGCGGGAGCCGTATTTCGACAGCATGTCGGTCGGCACGCCCGCGACGTGCTGGAAGACGCCAGGTCCGCCGGCGAGCTTGATCAGCTGCTCGGTGCGCGCCTTGATCCGAATGCGATCTTCGGCCGTGGTCAGGAAAAGGGCAGGGTCGAGCTTGGACATGGCAGCTTCCGGACAAAGCAAAGCCGTCAAGGAATTTTTCTTGCGAAAAGATTCCGTGCAGGCAGGAAGGGGTTTGATTCAGTGTGCGGGCGTCAGTTCACGGAGGCCCGCAAGCAGATGCACTCATGGTCCGCCACCTCGAAATCGGTTTGCCGCCCGGCGCGCATGCGCGCCGGCGAGATCGTCATCCAGATCGGCCACCGCACGGGCCAACACCCCGGCGCCGATCATCGTGGCGTATTCGGTCAGCGCCAGGGCGACGGCGCGCGCGTTCGTGCAGCGCTCGTAGGCGGCGACCGCGCGCACCAGCACCATCACATGGTCGGGCAGCAGGATCGCGTTGCTGGAAAGATCAGGCGCGCCGGCCGAAGAGGCATCAACTGCCGGCGCGCTGTCCTGGCCGGCACGAACGCTAGCCGGACAGGAGGACCCGTCCTCCGAAGCACGCAGTGCGCAGGAGGATTCAGTGAAATGGGCAAAGGGGGCGCCGCCCAGGGAGGAGCCGGACGGCGCGGCTGCGGCTTGGGAGGCCAACGCAGCGGGGAATTCATAGTCGACGGCGCCAGCCTGGCGCGGCACGAGGCGTTCGGTGAAGCCGACACCGGCAAGCCGTGCGCCACGATCGGCAAGAGCAGGAGAGGCGAGGCGCTGGCTCATGCTGGCACCGCAATCTCGGGTGCACGATGATGGCCGACAGAAGCAAGCTGACCGAACCGACCATCATCTTCGACACGTTCTGCACAAGCGTCGATGTCGATGCGCACGAAGAGTTCGTCAGGCTGACAGGGTGCGATGAAGTACCGGTCGTCGGCTACGACGGCCCGGAACTGCGCATCGTCGCGCGCATGGTGCTGCCGCGCGAAACCGCGCGAGACCTGGCGGTTGATCTGCGAAGACAACTCGCGAAGCGGGAGCGCTGAAATCATGCCGCGTCCTCCGCTGCCGGGTTGGCGATCAACCGCTCGAGCAAACGCTTCACAGGGCGGCTCGGCTCGGAACCTGTCTCGATCCGGGAGACGGTGGCCTGGTCTACGCCGAGTTCATCCGCCAGCTGCTGCTGCGTCCACTTGCGACTGGCGCGCAGGGCCTTGACGGACTCTCCAGTGATCGGTGCGGCGATGTTCATGGCGCGCAGTTATGCGCAACGCATACTCACCTGTCAATGCCCTGCGCATAATGAAATTCCTCAGAGTGCATATCATGGCTGAAGAAATCCACGACAGACTGAAGGCTTCCCGACTCGCTGCCGGCTTCCGAAGCGTGCGCGAGGCGGCAACCTCGCTAGGCATCCCCTATCAGACCTATGCGTCGCACGAAAATGGCAATCGGGCGTTCGACAACCAGGCCGCAGCGCAATATGCGCGTCGGTTCAAGGTCTCGATCGACTGGCTTCTGACCGGCCGTGGCGAAGCGCCAGAGGCGATGCCGTCGCTGGTGCCGCTGATGGGCTACGTCGGCGCCGGCGCTGAGGTTGAGCCGGATTTCGAACAGGTCCCGGAAGAGGGCATGGAACAGATAGAGGTTCCTTTCCCCCTGCCAGCCGACATGATCGCGTTGCAAGTGCGGGGTGATTCGATGCTTCCGCAGTTTCGCAACGGCGTGATCATCATTGTCTATAGGGAACAGCGCAGGTCGACCGAAAGCTTCTTTGGTGAGGAAGCAGCCGTGCGCACGACTGACGGCCGCCGCTTCATCAAGACGATCCTGCGCGGCACCACCGGCGTCAACCTGATCTCGTGGAACGCACCCGCCATCGAGAATGTGCATCTTGCATGGGTCGGCGAAATTTTCACCTATTTCCCGGCGACGGCTATCCGGCGCATCGAAAAGCAGGGCGGCATCCAGGGGCAACTCAGATTGAGAGCTTAAGCCGAATTATGCTCTGTGTATAATTTCCTTTGACTTGATATTATGCAATGTGCATAGTCACCTCCACTCGCAATCCCGCGATGGAGGCATGGCGTGTCGCTATCTCATCCAGTTGCCGTCAACGACAGAGCCGAGGTCTTCCTCGAGGCTGCCTTTGACCATGGCCACGCCGGTGCCGTCGGCCGCGGCGACCTGGCAATAGGCCGCCATTGCGATTCCGACGTGTATCTTGGTACCGACCAGCGTCCATCGCGCCGTGACCACTTCGACAAACGCACCGTTGATTGCCCCGATACTGCTACGCCGGATATCTCGAATGATGCCGGCGTCCCTGGCCTGATCCAGAACCTGTTGGCCGTTCCAGCCCTTGCAAATGTCGGCGCCCGCGACCTTCGGCGCTTCCGCCTGGTTCCCGCCCTTGTGCAGGCCAACCCACACCAGCACGGCGAGAGCCGGAATAATGAACCATTTCGAGAGCGCCTTCTTTGCCGGCGCATCCGGAGGTCCGCGCGTCGCGTTGCCGGCGAAGTCATGCCGGCAGAACCGGCAGATGCGCGCGTCGCGCTGAACTGTTTCCGCGCACTCCGGGCAAGTCTTGGTGTCGCCCTCCATAGTTCCCCCCCACAGCATTTTCCCCAACGAGAAAGGATAGTCCTATGATCACCTTCCAGCAACCGCCCATCGGCTCGCTGTCCACTTCCCCCGCAGTCTTCACCCAAGGCATCGTCGAGCTGATGGCCGATAAGATGCTGGAAATGGGCATGAACGGCACGGCGGTCACCGCCGACAGCCTGGCCGAACATTCCAGCTTCACCCGCGCCCAGATCGAGGAACACGGCCACGAAGCGGCGGACCTCGCCAAGTCGCGCGCCGTCCACAGGCTGGACTGACGGCCATGCAAACCGTCGCCGAACGTCTGATCGCGGTGGCCGGCCAGTCCGCCGAGATGGAAGCGTGGATTTCCCGCCAGCTTATGGCCGGCCAGAAACCATCGCAGATCCTGGCCGAACTGGGGCAGGGCGGTTTCGACCGCGCCTGCGCCACCCTGGCCAACGTGCACACACGCCTCGCGCTGGCATCGGCCTTCACCTTCGCGCTGGCTTTCGTCAGCGTCGCCGTGGGGCTGCGCTGATGAAGCCCCGCGTGCGCTGCCCGAACTTTCCCGAATGCCGCTGCGGCGACGACTGCACCGACCGCAGCGACACCCGCATGCTGCGCCTGCTGTTCGGCCTCTTCATCACCGGCACCGCGCCATCGGCGCAGGGCTGATTTACGTGGGAATGCGCTCATGAACCAGTCCGTCACGCAGCCTTGGGTGCAAGGCATCAGCTTCATGCAGCAGACCGTGCTGCTCACCGCTATTCGCGGCCCTGACGGCATAGGCAAGTATCATCCGTGCAAGTTCATGCTGCGCTGGTTTCGCCGATGCGTCCTGCTCTCGGCGATGGACGGCCGGGCGCTGACCGACCCTGCCGAACGCAACGGCGGCTCGTTCACCGGCCCCAGCTACGAGGCAACGGTCAGGCCGGTATACAAGGAATGGTATGGGCCGATGGACAAGATCGTCGGTGACTATCTGCGCTCACTCGACGAGTTGCCGCACCATTTCCAGATGCACTTCCTGCATGCGGTTCAGATTGTCGGCTTCAAGCATCCCGACGAGGTAATCCGCAGCTGGTGGGCGCAGGTCTATCTGCGGCTGGTCAACGACCTGCATCTGCACCCGGAGAGCGAAGCCGAAATGGATCGCCGCCTCGGCGACAATCGAGCCCAATGGCTCGAACGCAACGACGCTGCGACGGTGGATTGAGATGGCTGACAAATCCGCCATCGAATGGACCGACGCGACGTGGAATCCTGTCGTCGGCTGCACCATCGTCTCGCCCGGCTGTACGCGTTGCTACGCCATGGGCATGGCCGCCCGTATCGAGGCGATGACGAAGGCGCTGCAGGCCAAGGGCCAGACCGGCGCGCCGCATTACAACGGCACGACGCGCAAGGTGAACGGCAACACCATCTGGACCGGCAAGCTGGCCATGGCGCCCAACCACATCGTCTTGGAGCCGCTGGCCTGGCGCGCCCCGCGCCGCATCTTCGTCAACTCCATGGGCGATCTCTTCCACGAGAACGTTCCCGACGACTGGATCGACAAGGTGTTCGCCGTCATGGCGCTGGCGCCGCATCACACCTTCCAGGTGCTGACCAAGCGCGCGAGGCGGATGCGGTCATACATAAGAAGTCTTCCAAACCGCGATGATATCGTCGGCAAAGCTGCGGCTCATCTATGGGGCGGCACGGATCCTGACGGGGTTTTCGATGCTGCAATGCATGCGGTGCGTATGCCGCTGCCGAACGTCTGGCTTGGCGTCTCCGCCGAGCGCCAGCAGGAAGCCGACGAGCGCATCCCGGATCTGCTGGCGACGCCGGCAGCAATCCGCTTCGTCTCCGCCGAGCCGTTGCTTGGGCCAATCGACTTTACGCGCATGCGCCCTCCGGTCGACAAGCAGGTGTATGGCTTCCCTAACCTCGACGCGCTGCGCGGGAGTTGGTTTGTCGATGGCCATAGGCCAGACGAAGAGATGCCAGACACCGGCGTCCGCCTCCACTGGATCATAGTCGGCGGCGAGAGCGGTCATAAGAGCCGCGCAATGCACCCGGCCTGGGCGCGGTCAATCCGCGAGCAGTGCGCAGCGGCCGGCGTGCCGTTTTTCTTCAAGCAGTGGGGAGAGTGGCGCCCATCGACGCCAGAGCTTGCTTACGGGAACCCGCGATCGGGGTGGCGCTGTCTAGCCGCGCACCCGCATCTGCCGCGTCCGCACGAACTCTATCCCGAGGCTGGCGCCGAATTCGTCGAACACGTCGGCAAGAAAGCCGCCGGCCGGTTGCTCGACGGCGTCGAGCACAACGCCATGCCCGAACTGCGGGAGGTACTGGCGCTATGAGCGTTTACGTCGACAACGCCAAACATCCATTCGGTCGTCTTCTCATGTGCCACATGTGGGCAGACACGCGCGCAGAACTGTTCGCCATGGCGGACCGCATCGGCGTCCAGCGCAAGTGGTTCCAGCGCCCGGCCGGGCTTGGCGTCGCCGGCATGGATGCAACGTGGGAGCATTTCGACATCGCTCAATCGAAGCGTGCTCTGGCCGTCGCAGCCGGCGCGATCGAGACAGATAAATATGGCCCGGTCGAGCACACCGCCCGGCTGAAAGGCGACCAGGTGAAGCTCGAGCAGATAGCGGAGCTTCGCGCCAAGGGCTTCGGTGCCGGCGCAAGGCCCGCTGATCCAAAGCAGGGAGCGCTGCTATGATCGAGCTTCCCGACCTCGCCATTTCCGTCCGCCAGCCATGGCCATGGGCGATGATGCACTGTGGCAAGGATATCGAAAACCGCGACTGGCCGACGAAGATCAGGGGCCGTGTCTGTCTGCATGCCGCCAAGGGCATGACGCGCGACGAGTACGAAGACTGCCTCGCCACAATCCATGAGATTAGTCTGACGCACCCTTTCAAGCCGGGCTTGATGCTGCCGGCATTCGAGGAACTGCCGCGGGGCGGCATCGTCGGAACGGTCGACATAGTCGATTGCGTCGCTGAAAGCGCCAGCCCGTGGTTCTTCGGTCGCTATGGATTTGTTCTGCGCAACGTCGAGCTGCTTGACGAGTTCATCCCCGTCAAAGGCGCCCTCGGCTTTTTCAGATGGCGTGACAACCTCAATGCCGTGCCGGTGTTAAAGGCAGCGCCAAGACAGGGGAGCCTGCTATGACACAGACTCATGCTCCACAACCGTCATCCGTCCGCTTCCCAGTGCAGCCGCGCCTGGTGCCGGCGATCAAGGCGGCGCGCTATCTGCACCTGACGCTGCCGGAATTCATGGAATTGCTGCCGGCGCTGCAGCATCAGGGTTTTCCACGGGCTTGCCCGATCACCGGCAATTACGACCTGGTGGCGATCGACGCATGGCAGGACAAGCGCTCTGGCCTTGCCGGATCAGGATCCGGCGCGCAGTCTAGCGCCGAAATCGCAAGAGCGAGGCTGGCGACCCTTGGCTAAGATCAAGCTGAAGCACTACGTCATCCGCAAGGGCAAGTACGGCTACTGGCTTCCGACGCCGAAGATGGTCGAGGCGGGCTTCGAATGCATCTCCTGCGGCACGGATGGGCCGGATGCATGGGCGATTGCCAGGCAATGGGAAGACCGCTGGCAGGAATTCCGCAAGGGCAGGGAGCCGCCGCGCCTGCATGTCTGGCCGAAGGATTCGATCGGCGACGCCTTTACCCGCTATCGTAAGATGGATGCCTGGAAGCGCAAGCCGCCGCGCACGCGTGAAGACTGGGAACGTGGCTGGACGTTCATCGAGCCGTACTTCGCCGACCTGCCGCCGGCCGACATCACGCTCGAGCTGCTCGACGACTGGTATGGCCGCCTGCTGCGCGTCAGGGGCGTCGACATCGCCTATCGCGCCATGAAGACGTGGCGGTCGCTCTACAACGTCATGGCCGGAATGAAGCTGTGCCCGCCCAAGGCCGACCCCTCGCAGGCGATCCGCCGCCAGACGCCGCCGCCGCGTCACCAGACGTGGACGGAAGGCGAAGTGGTGCGCATGGTCAAGGGCGCCTGGCGCGCCGGCTACCGCGGCCTCGCCTGCATCATCGCCGTCGCGTGGGACACCAGCTTCTCGCCGGTCGACGTGCGCACGCTGACCCCGGCGCAGGCGATGCAGACGGCGCAGGAATGGGGTTTTCTCATCGCGCGCACCAAGAGCGGCGAGGCGGCTTTCGGCACGCTGTCGCCGCGCACCCAGCGCCTGGTGCTGGCCTACATCGAATCGCTCGGCGTCACGCTGCTCGACGATGCGCCGATCTTCCGCTCGCGCGGCTTTGAACCGGGACCGAAGGGCGGCCGGCCGCGCGCCGGCGTGCCCTACACCAAGGACTCGCTCGTCGACGATTTCGCCGACCTGCGCAAACTGGTGTTCGGGGCTGGGGAAAAGCGCCGGCTCATGGACATGCGGCGTTCGGGCGCGGTCGAGGCCAACGCCGGCGGCGCATCGGTCGAGGCGATCTCGGCCAAGATGGGTAATTCGATCGATGAGAACAAGGCGCTGCAGAAGACCTATATGCCGGTCAACCTGGCAGCCGTCCGTTCCGCCGATGCCAGCCGCCGCGAAGGCAGGAAACTGCTTGGTCAGGAACGGAATGAATACAAAAAGTTGAAACTCTCCGGAAAATGAGAGTTGAAACTTTTCAAGGGGCGGTAGCTAACCCCTTGAAATAAATGGCGCGAGTGACGGGGCTCGAACCCGCGACCTCCGGCGTGACAGGCCAGTGAAAACCGCAAAGCCACCAACGCTGGGTTTCGACTCTCTTCGACGGCGAATTGGTGCAAAAGCGGCCAAAGTTGAAACCGCTGGACTAGCGATCGCCCTTGGCCTTTGCGTAGGAATTCCCCACTGCTTTGCCCATGCCTGACACCTTGTTGGAGTCGGGTGTGTAGCGAAGTTCCGGCTTGTTGGCCCTGCATTTGGAGCAGACCAGGCGCGGCGCGAGATTCCAGTTCATCGCTTTGACCTCCGGACCGTATTTGTCTCTTAAACCCTCAAGGTCGAGCACCGCGTAATGAACGCAGTTGCGGCAATACGCCGTGATCTGCATGTTCCCGTCGACCAGCGATTGGAATGTCCAGTCGCTCATCCTCGAAACCGTTCAGTGTACCAGGTAATCTTGCCGTCGACCTTCATCGGCTTGTGGATCACCAGGCGCTTCGGCAGGTGTTCCGGATGCACCTCGAGCAGCGTGATCTTGATCTGTGGCTTGCAACGGCTGCAATCGAACTTCAGCGCCAGCGGATCGACGCCGCCGCCATAGACCATCATCAGGTCGGCCGACCTGATGTAGCGGACATTGCCGCAACTGCATTCGGCCTTCACAAGCATGTTGTGCCGGGTCGCCTTGCCCAGCGTGTCGATCGGATCGTGTTCCATGAGAACGTAATAAGAACAAATTCCCAACTGCGGTCAAGGGCCCCATCAGCCTTCGTCGAGGAAACCCTGCACCGAGGCGTGCCGCAGCTTGGGCTCGCCGCGTAGCGTCCTGACGCTGGCTTTGATGCCGGGCTTGACCCATTCGACGTCAGGCGTGATCTGTGCCGTGGGAACGTGCGGCGGCGCTGCCTTGGCCTTCTGCACCCGTTTCCAGAGGCGGTCCTTTATCGCATCCGTGGTGGCGATCACGGCCTTTCCGACATATTTTCCGTCCCGCGCGAACAGCCCCTCGGTCCACTCGCCGGCTTTTCGTTTGACGCCGATCAGATCCAGTTCGGCGATGTCCCAGCATTTTGTCTTCAGCCAGGCTTCATCCTTGGCGCCGCTACGATATGGGCTGAACTTGCGCTTCGACACCACGCCTTCAAGCCCCATTCGCTCAGCCGCATCGTAGAACTCGGCGCCGCCGCCCTCGACGTGCTGGCTGTACTGGATGATGCCCTCGGCCGGCTTGATCAGGTCCCACAGGATTGCCTTGCGCTCGATCGCCGGCCGCGGGCGCAGATCCTCGCCGTCCAGATACAGAATATCGAACGCTACAAAGGCGAGCAGCTCGGCGTTCCATGCCATGCGCGAATGCATGGCGTGGAAGTTCGACCGGCCGTCCGGCTCGGGCGCGATCACCTCACCGTCGAGGATGAACGATTTCGCCTTCAGCTGCTCGGCAGCGGTGACGATCGGCCAGTAGCGCTTCGACCAGTCGATGGCGGTGCGGGTGAAGGCACGGGCGCCGGCCCAGTCCAGGATGATCTGGGTGCGGAAGCCGTCATATTTGATTTCGTGGATCCAGTCGTCGCTGACCGGCGGCTCCAGCACCAGGACGGGTTCCTGTGGCTTGATGAACTTCAGCCGGTCTCCGGCGTTACTCATACTCGATACCCCGCACCGCGATTCAAGTCGGAAGGCTGATTAAGGTTCCGGGGTATTTTAGACGAATTGTATGTCGGAGTCGTTGATGACCAAGCTTTCCGATCTTCCCCGCCCAACGGGCCGTCTCAAGGCAGTAGACCGCAAGCCGGTGACCGAAGGACCAGAGATTGAGATATGCCCGGTCTGCGGACAAGCGATCGACATGAGGGATATCGGGCAGCTGCTCTGGCATGTCACGGAAGACCATGAGCCACTCGAGCTCGACAGTTGAACAGCCGCCGGCTCCAAGCATCAAGGCCTAGGACGCAAAAGCCCGCCGCACCTTTCGGCACGGCGGGCTTTTCCAGGGCGCGATCCTTACTTCGATCGCGCGATCTCCTTTGCCAGGTCGCCGATGTCGCGGCGAAGGTCCCCGACCTCGTCAACGAAGCGGTTGCCGACTTCGATCAGCCGATACATGGCCTGGCGCTGCTTTTCATTGTCAGCGCGCCCGGCGATCAGTTCCATTGTGTAGCCCTCGATCGAGGCCGCCAGTTCCTTGACCGCGCTGTTGTCGATGAGGGCGCCGGCGACCTCGACCTGGCGCTCCGCCGGCGTGACGGTGCCGCGACCGAAGCGAAGGCCGAGCATTGCCAGGAGGCCGAGCAACGCCAATCCCACGAAATTGGCGATCGGCACCAACTGTTCGGCCGGAATGCCAAGGATCATCAACGCCTCCGCTGCGAAGCACCGACATCAGCCCATGCCCGAAAAAGGTTCCACATTTCGATCGTCATGAAGGTGAGGTAGACGATCACCCCGGTGCCGGAGCCATCGGCCGTCAGGACGGCAACGAGGACGCCGAGCGCAATTTGACCCCAAAACACGCACGACGCGATGGAAGCCCCAGCCCTGAAATGGGGCGAGTAGCGGAAACCCTTGAAGGTGCCATTGACGATGAGCGCCCCGAGCCGAAGCAGCGCAGTCATGAGACAGACGTTGGCCCAGAACGCTTCATTGCCGTAGGTAGCGATGATAGCCATCGACGGCGAGCGGTCGAAGGTCAGCGGATCCATTGCCAGGCAACCGGACCAGCCGAACAGCGCTCCGGTCATGATCCATTCGGTGACGCGCATCCCGAAATGCTCGCGGATGCCGCCAGCGATGCGCAGCACGATCATGTCTTGAGCTCCGCTCGGCGCGCAGCGCTGGCCTTGGTGTGCAAATCGCATTCGGCGCGCGTATAGAGCTTCACCGCGCAGCCTGGCGCCATCGTGCGGTCGATCTTGTTCTGGTCGGCTTGGGTCTTGCCCTGTGCGCCGGCGAGGCTGTTACCGAGGGCCTGTCGGAGCGGCGTCACACCGCTGACGCCCGAAGTCGTACACGCCGCCAGCGTCAAGGCACTCGTCAAGAGACATGCGAGCGTCAACGCCCTTGTGAATCGCATCGGTATTCTCCTTTTCGATCTTGGCGCGGACTTCGTCGGCGCCCCAATGCTTGATGAGTTCGTAGCCGCCGAGGGCGGCGCCGGAGACGGCGACGGCCAGGACGGCCCACGCGATGATGCGGGCGAGAGGGCGGGGAACACCGACGAAGCCGGCGACGAGCGAGATGAGGACGCCCATCAGCGCCGTGCTCCCGTCTTGAATGCCTCGACGCCCTTGGCTTCGCCATGGCGTGCGACCAGGAACAGCCCGCCGGCAACAGCCGCAATCGCCAGCATCCAGACCCAGCCAGGCACGTCGCCGGCAGCATCCTTGACAGGCTGGATATAGCCGCTGGCGGCGCCGAGATTGCCGATGATGCCGTCGAAGAAGCTGCCGATCAGTGCCGCGATGCCGGTGAAGAACGCGCCGACTTTGGTCAACCAGTTCGTCTTCACCTCCGGCACCTTGTCACGCACGACGTCGGCCCGCGCATCCGCGCGCGCGGCGGGAATGGCCCGCGGCTTGGCCTTCTGCAGGGACAGCAGCAGCTCGTCGTCGATGCCGTCACCCGCCGGCAGGCCATTGTCAGAGCGGAAGGCGCGGATCGCGGCTGCGGTGAAGTCGCCGGCCTTGCCGTCGACGCCGCCGACCTCTGTATAACCGAGATCCTTCAGCTGCTGCTGGACGCGCTCAACCGTTGCCTTGTCGACGGCCGGCACCACCGCGGCGATCGACACCGGCTCAGCCGAAACAGGGTCCGCCGCTGGCGAGAATGGCGTGTCCCTGATCTTTTGCCATTTGGCAAAGGCGGCGGCCATCTTGGTATCGTAGGCATTTTTTTTGTAGCCGGGACCATTCCAAGTCCTGGCGATGACCGGCCAGCGATGCGCGCGCAGATCGTCGTCGATCTTCCACGCGACCAGGAGGCGCACTGTCGCCTCGAGGTGGTTGGCCTCGGATGCCAAGAACGCCGTCACCAACGCCTGCGGTGAAGTGTACCCGGCATCGCGATGGTTCTCGCCGAGAATCTGGGTCAAGCCCCACGAAGCGGCCATCAACGCGATCGTCTCGTCGATTGCCATCGCTTTGACCAGGCGCGGGTAACTGTCCTTGGGATAGGGCTTCATGCCCCATTTCGGATAGGCGAGCCCAGCCTTGACCGCAGCATCCCGTTTCATGCCCTTGCCGAGAAGCCGGTAGAAGACATGCGGTTCGAACAGCATCTTCGGCCGGCCGGCCGCATCGAAGCCGGATCCTGCCGCCTCGACGTCCATGAAGGCATGCAGTTCGTCCTCGCCAACCCCGATCTCGGCACCGATGCGTGGAATGTCTATGTCTTGCAGGCGCACCGCTGCGCCCTTGAACGAAGTGTCCATGGGTTTTCCTTCGGATGTTGATTGACTATGGTCGGCGGCGGGAGGCCCGCGCATGAAATACGACGAACCGCGAGGGGATTGGTTTTCGCTGCCCAAGCCGTGGCTGGAGCTACCTCAGGCGATGCGAGACAGCGTGGTGCAGGCCGCCGGCGAGATCAGAACCTATGATGGCGGGCATCTCGTTCATGTCGACGGATTGTGGGAAGTGATGAAGAGCGGCACTCAGAACGATGCCGACATCATCCTCAACGCGCTGCGTAAGGCGAACTAGCCTTCGTAACTTGCCGAATTGCGATTTCTTTTGGTTGCATGTAAAAGCCCCTTTCGCTCGGGGGAATACAGATGTCTTCGCACCAAAATGCTGCACCGCAGCAGTATCCAACGCTGGACGGCTTACGCTTTCTGGCATTTGCGATGGTGTTCTTTTTTCACTTCTCGGCCGGACCTGACCACCCGACGCTCAGCATGCTTCAGGCGCAAGGCTGGATCGGCGTGGAAGTGTTTTTCACTCTGTCGGCATTCCTGCTTTTCGGCCTCTTCGAAAAAGAGGTAACAAGAACCGGACGGATCAGCATCTCGCTTTTCTACGCGCGAAGGCTTCTGCGCATCTACCCCCTAATGATGCTGTTCGCGATTGCCATGTTGATCCTGTACGGGTCGGCGAACGCCGACGCATACGGCTGGCTCCTGGGCCTTGCCTCGTTCGTCGGAAATTTCATTTACTGGTTTCCGGAACACGCCAAGTCCGTCCCAAACACCGGGCATCTCTGGTCCCTGTCGTACGAGTTCCAGATTTACCTGATCCTGCCCCTGTTATTTCTGGTCTATCGTGCGGTCGGCAAGCGGGCGTTTCTAATGGCGTTGCTTTGCGCGCTACCGATCTGCTTGGTTGGCCGTGCAGCATTTGCACTGAGCGGGATCTCTATCCAGCCGATCTACATGACGCCGTTGCTGAGGCCGGAATCGACCATTGCTGGCCTTCTGATCGCAATGGGCGTGACGAAAAAGCTCCCTATCTGGACGGTCGCTACGGCTTTCGCCTGCAGCGCTATCGGGCTGGTGACCCTTCCTGATCTTCATACCAGCGTAGGCTCAGTAATTGCCTTTGTAACAGCTGGCCTGTTCGCGGGATCACTGTTGCATCTGACTCTCTACGCCAAAAATCTTGGTACAGTCCTACAATGGCGCCCGCTCGCGTACCTTGGCCAGATTTCCTTCGGACTCTATGTCTTCCATCTCTGGGCCTTTGGGCAGGGCATGTCATTGCTGCGAATGACTTCAATCCCGGAGAATTATGGCACTCGCTGCCTGGCAGGCATGGCTTTCTGCATCGCCGTTGCCACCGTGAGCTACTACTGCCTCGAACGGCCAATCCTGCGCCAAAAGCCACGTCAGCAAGCCAGCCCGTCTCTCCCTGGGTCTGTGGTGCCAGCTGAGTAAACACTATATCTGCGCAGCCGCAACGAAGAACGCGTCGACCTGCTCATCATTGAAGCCAAGCGCGGCAAAGCCGGATGCCATCATCGGCTCTGTTCTCACGAACGAATTACTGTTGTCATAGGCGATTTGGACGGCCGGCCCTTTCGCGGCGATGAATGCCTCGACCTGGCCCAAGAGGCCGGACGCAAGAAGCTGGAGCTTAAACTGACGAGCCGAGACCGAGCCCGGGACGCGAACCACGGGACCAGGCAGCCCAAATCCGGCCAATACGTCTGTCAATTCCCCTTCGCTGGCGATTCGCGTGGGAACGACAGCTATGAGATCCGCCACACTGCACCCAGATGACAGTGCATCTTCCGCTGATAGGAATAGGCCCTCGGGCAGAGAATTCACATATGCCCCAGCAGCACTCGACCAGAAGCGGCTTTCGTCGTCGGCAACGATCCAGAAGCGATCAGTTAGCATGGATATCTGCCTCTAGTTGTATAGGCCAAATGGTGTGACGCTGGGGTTTGTACCTGTGCCGGCGGCACTGCCCGGTAGATAGCTCGTTCCGGCGTTGTTGGTGTTGATAGTGCCATTCAACGCAGCATTGTATCTCGACCCTGTGGCGCTTCCTGAAAACGTGTTTACCGGCACATTGATGAAGCCGCCGAACGCATTCGCGAACTGGGTTCCGAAAGCTGGTGTGCCGGTGATCGTGATCGTTTTGCCCACGCAAGCCACGAGGCCATAGGCTTCAGCCCACCAGTGCTTCGATGCCGATCCTGTGATGTTGTAGTTGGCGTTGATCGTTACCGCCGCATCATTGTCTGCAAGGATATGCCCGCCGGCGCACGCTCCAAAATCCATTTTCCCATCAACCGTGATCTGGCCTTTGTTGGTTGCCCACAGGCATTGTCCGGAAGTTGTGGTTTGGAGCTTCAACCCCGAGACCGAAAGCGCAGAGCCTCCCCCGCTCACCGTTATGCAACTGCTGGAGGTCGTGGAAATTATCACGTTGGCAGGGGTGATTGCGTCGCCGACGACGCTTACGAGACCGCCGACGAACGGAGCGTTTACATTGACGCCGGCGGTATAGGTCCCGGCGCCGACTTGGATGGTCACGCCGAAGCCGCCTAGGTCCAAAGTCTTAACGACGTCGATAGCTTTCTGCAGCGTCAGGAATGCGCCACCAGCATTGTTCACAAGGCCTGTATTGCCGTTCGATCCGTCGGTGCGGACGAAGTAAGTTCGGCTTGCCGTCAGCCTCTCTCTTTTTTTCCCGGCCGCGATTTGCAGCAGATCGAGTTGCGTCATGGACAGGTCTTCGGGCGCGCCCGTGCCCGCAGTCGTGCGCCCCTTGACGGTGGCATTGGCCATGTTGGCGAGTTTGACGACGGGAATAGCGGGATTGGTGTTATCGATCGCGATTCCGGTACCGGGCGAGATGCTGCTGACGGGACCGCCCGCAGCCGCATCCGCTACCGGGAACGGCCCTTCCCATGCCGTGCCGGACCATCGGTAGAACGCGAAAGCGATGCCGATCTCGGCATGCAGGAAGAAGAAGCCTTCATCGTCGGACGTCAGGACAATGGCGTCGCGCTCGGCGATCGTGCCTGAGGCGTTGGGGTGAACCCCGACCAGCGACAGCGTCACGAGCACGCGCGACAGCGTGCGATTGAGGTCGACGATGTCGGCGGCGTTCGAATTCTCCAGCGCAATGGCGTAGGCCGCCCCAGCAGCGGTCGCGCCTGGCCAGGCGTAGGCCAGCGTCAGGTGCGTGTCGTCGGTGACGGACAGGATCGGAACGGCCACGCCAAGGCGCGTGAACATGCCGCCTGCGACAAGCCCGAGCGCCCACGCGGTACCGGTGCCGGTGACCACTGCATTGCCGTTCGTCACGGATACCGTGCCGGTGGAATAGATTGATGCCATTTGGATTTGCCCTTTAGTCGGGAACAGCGAGGACGAAGTAGCGGAACACCCAGCCGCTGCCGGCCGTGTCGTTGACGCTGAAGGTGATGGTGTGCGCGGCGGCGTCGTAGACCCACCAGTTGGTGAGCTGGAGCGTTACCCCGAATGCAGAGGACGCCCAGTTGGCGTTGATCAGAATGTCGCCGTCGTTGAAATTGGCGTCGGCGCCGACCTTCTGCAGAGCCGTCAGGATGATGGGCGGATTGTCCAGCGCCGGAACCGCAAGCGTGTAGGTTCGCGCCGGTGTCGAGACGCCCGGTGTCCCTGAGAACAGCATATCCGCCACCTTCCCATAGGCGACCACCGGGCAATAACGATATTCGCTCCACAGCAGGATGTCGGCCGGCACCGGTGGCGAGGCCGCGCCCGGGCGCAGCATCTTGATCTCGCCCTCATCGGTGAACAGGATCTTGCCGGAACCGCCCGTCGTCGGCACCTGCTGGTTCTGGACCATGACATTGTAGAAAACCGTGATCGACACGGCGTTTCCGTTGACGATCGTCAGGTTGTTTCCGGAAATCGAGGCATCGACAAGAAAGGCGCTCGAGGGTGAGGAGAAAGACGCCATGTTGCCGGCCGCCGCCCCGATAATATAGGGGATCGAACCATCCGGCACGTCGACGCCGAGGGCGATCACCTGCGTCTGTCCAGCGGTCAACGTCGTCGATCCCGTGGCGACGATCGTCAGGGGTCTTTGATTCTCATGGACGATGCACTGTGAGGCAATCGCCGTCCTGGCATCGACCGCGCCGCGAGAGATGCGCGCGTAGCCGCGCTTCTCGTCGACCACAAAGAAGCAGTTGCCGACGATGGGCGGTGTCGACAGGGCGGTATA
>NZ_RZPH01000279.1:0-6180 GCF_004022825.1 Mesorhizobium sp. M7A.F.Ca.CA.004.04.2.1 | reverse complement strand
GCCCATATCTCGGTCTGGGATAAATCGGGCAAGACCAACGTTTTCGCCGACAAATCGATGGAGCTCGGCCTGTCGGCCAAGGGCCGGAATTTCCTCGGCGGCATCATGAAGCATGCCTCGGCGCTGGCCGCGATCACCAACCCGACGGTCAATTCCTACAAACGCATCAACGCGCCGCGCACCATTTCGGGCGCGACCTGGGCGCCGAATACAGTGACCTGGACCGGCAACAACCGCACCCACATGGTGCGCGTGCCCGGCCCGGGCCGCTTCGAACTGCGACTGCCGGATGGGGCGGCCAACCCCTATCTGCTGCAGGCGGTTATCATCGCCGCCGGCCTCGACGGCATCCGCTCCAAGGCAGATCCCGGCAAGCGCTACGACATCGACATGTACCAGCATGGGCACACGGTGAAGGGCGCGCCAAAACTGCCGCTCAACCTGCTCGACGCGTTGCGCGAGTTCGACAAGGACAAATCGCTCAAGGCGGCGCTGGGTGAGGAATTCTCGTCGGCCTACCTAAAGCTGAAGCACCAGGAATGGAATTCCTATGCTTCGCACTTCACGCAATGGGAGCGCGACCACACGCTGGATATCTGACCACCAGCGTGACGCGAGCGACCTCGGAATGAACTGATGAAATATTCGATCTTTTCGCTCGCCCGCGCCGCCCTGTCCGGCCACAAGAACTGGCAACGCACCTGGCGCGACGCCACGCCGAAGGATCGCTACGACGTGGTGATCATCGGCGGCGGCGGCCACGGGCTTGCCACCGCCTGGTTTCTCGCCAGCGAGTACGGCATCAAGAATGTCGCCGTACTCGAAAAAGGCTGGATCGGCTCCGGCAATGCCGGCCGCAACACCACCATCATCCGCTCCAATTACGGCCTGCCCGGCAACACCGGCTTCTACGAATTGTCGATGAAGCTGTGGGAGCGGATGGAGCAGGACCTCAACTACAATGCGATGGTCAGCCAGCGCGGCGTCATCAACCTCTACCACTCCGACGCACAGCGCGACGCTTATGCGCGGCGCGGCAACACCATGCGCATCAACGGCATCGACGCCGAACTGCTCGACCTCGCTGCCGTCAAGAAGATGATCCCGTTCCTGAACTTCGACAATGCGCGCTTTCCCGTGCAAGGCGGGCTCTTGCAGCGGCGCGGCGGCACGGCGCGGCACGATGCGGTGGTCTGGGGCTATGCCCATGCGGCGAGCGAACTCGGCGTCGACATCATCCAGAATTGCGAAGTCACCGGCTTCGTCAGGGACGCCAATGGCAAGGTGACCGGCGTCGAGACATCGCGCGGCAAGATCGGTGCCGGCAAGGTCGGCATGGCGGTCGCCGGAAGTTCGTCGCGCGTCGCGGCGATGGCCGGCCTGCGCCTGCCTATCGAAAGCCATGTGCTGCAGGCCTTTGTCTCCGAGGCGATCAAGCCGCTCATCCCTGGTGTCATGACCTTCGGCGCCGGCCATTTCTACGTCAGCCAGTCCGACAAGGGCGGCCTCGTCTTCGGCGGTGACATAGACGGCTACAATTCCTACGCCCAACGCGGCAACATGCCTGTCATGGAGGACGTCTGCGAGGGCGGCATGGCGCTGATGCCGATGATCGGCCGCGTGCGCCTGCTGCGCCAGTGGGGCGGCATCATGGACATGTCGATGGACGGTTCGCCGATCATCGACAAGACGCCGGTCGACGGGCTCTATCTCAACGCCGGCTGGTGCTATGGCGGCTTCAAGGCGACACCAGGCTCCGGCTTTGTCTTTGCCCATCTGCTGGCGCGCGACGAATCGCACGAAGAAGCCGCTCGGTTCCGTCTCGACCGGTTCCGTACCGGCGCCATGATCGACGAAAAGGGCCAAGGCGCCCAACCGAACCTGCATTGAAGGCGGTCTAGAACAGCATGCGCATTGTCTGTCCCTTCTGCGGCGAACGCGAACTCGGCGAGTTCACCTATCTCGGCGACGCCAAGCCGGTGCGGCCGGTCGCCGACGCCTCGGAAGACGAGGTCTTCAACTATGTCTATCTGCGCGACAACGTCGCCGGACAGACCAGCGAACACTGGTACCATGGCGGCGGTTGCCGGGCCTGGCTGAAGGTCACCCGCAACACGCTGACGCATGAGATTTCCGCCGTTGAGCCGGCGGCTGGCGTGGGTGCGAGGCAGGTCGCGAAATGAATTTTCTTGTGCAAGTCAGCGCCGCCCCTCACCTGCCTGCCGGCATCCTCTCCCCGTATAGAGACGGGGAGAGGGACCTGGCTGCTATTCCTGCAGCGTTGATGATTAGCGAAATCGTGGACGAGAGCGTCCTTCTCCCCGTCACTATACGGGGAGAAGTGCCCGGCAGGGCGATGAGGGGCGGCTCGACGCTGCCGCATGACATCGAAGCGACGAAGGGTCGGCAATCGTGACTTCCAGCCAATCCCATCGGCTCGGCAATGGCGGTCTCATCGACCGCTCGGTGCCACTGAACTTCCGTTTCGACGGCAAGGCTTTCTCCGGCTTCCAGGGCGATACGCTCGCCTCCGCGCTGATCGCCAACGGCGTCAAGCTGGTCGGCCGCTCATTCAAATACCATCGCCCGCGCGGTATTCTCACCGCTGGTTCGGAAGAACCCAACGCGCTGGTCGAGCTGCGCACCGGCGCACGGCGCGAGCCGAACACCAAGGCGACGACAGCCGAACTCTATGACGGGCTCGAGGCCGCCAGCCAGAACCGTTGGCCGTCGCTGCGCCACGATTTGATGTCGGTGAACCAGCTGTTCGCGCCGATCTTCGTTGCCGGCTTCTACTACAAGACTTTCATGTGGCCGGCGAAATTCTGGGAAGCGATCTACGAGCCGGCGATCCGCCGCGCCGCCGGCCTCGGCCGTGCCTCAGGCATCGCCGATCCCGATCACTACGACAAGGCATGGGCGCATTGCGATGTGCTGATCGCCGGTTCAGGTCCGGCCGGTTTGGCCGCGGCATTGGCAGCCGGCCGCGCTGGCGCCCGCGTCATCCTGTGCGAAGAGGATGTTGTCCCCGGCGGCCGCCTGCTGTCGGATGGCGGCACGATCGATGGTGTTCCGGCCGCCGAATGGCTGTCGCGGACGCTGGCTGAATTGGCCGATATGCCGGACGTCCGCATCATGACCCGCACGGCACTATTCGGCGTCTACGATGGCGGCGCCTATGGCGCGATCGAGCGGGTCAACGACCACCTGCCCTCGCCGCCTCAGCATCAGGTGCGACAGCGGCTGTGGCGGATCGTGGCGAAGCGCTGCGTCGTCGCGGCCGGCGCCATCGAACGGCCGATCGTCTTTGCCGGCAACGACACGCCCGGTGTTATTATGGCGTCCGCCATGCGCACCTATGTCGCGCGCTATGCGGCGACACCGGCAAAGCGCCTCGCGCTGTTCACCAACAATGAGGATGGCTGGCGCACGGTCGAGACTGCACTCGGGGCCGGCCTGCAGATCGCGGCGGTCATCGATGCACGGTCCGAAGTGTCGCCAGCGCATCGTTCGCTGGCCTCCAAGGGCGGCTTCCCGGTGCTGCATGGTTCCGTCAGCGGCGTCGATGGCGGCAAGGATGGCGTCAGGAAAATCGCGGTCTCGCTGACCGGTGGCGCGCGCGCCGAGGTCGAAGCGGACGGCCTCGCGGTCTCTGGCGGCTGGAACCCGGCTGTCGGGCTGACTTCCTACCATCGTGGCCGGCCGAAATGGCAGAACGACATATCTGCCTTCGTGCCGGACGGCGCGCCTCCAGGCATGGTCGCCGCGGGTGCCGCCAATGGCGATTTCGGCCTCGGCGCCTGCCTGAGCGAGGGATTTGCCGCCGGCGCGGCAGCGGCGCGTGACACGGGACATAGCGGCACAGTGGGTATCGCGCCTGCCGCCGACGACGAGGCATTCTCGCTGACGCCGCTATGGCACGTCGCCGGCAAGGGCAAGGCGTTTGTCGATTACCAGCACGACGTCACCGCCTCCGACATCGAACTGGCGCAACGCGAAGGCTTTGAATCCGTCGAGCACCTGAAGCGCTACACGACGCTCGGCATGGCGACCGACCAGGGCAAGACCTCCAATGTCGCCGGCCTTGCCATCATGGCCGCGGTCAGCGGCCGTTCGATCCCCGAGACCGGCACGACAATCTACCGGCCGCCTTACGTGCCGGTCGCCATCGGCGCCTTCGCCGGTCATCATCGCGACGAGACGTTTCATGCGACGCGGCTGACGCCGTCGCACCACTGGGCGGCCGAACAGGGCGCAATCTTCGTCGACACCGGCCTGTGGAAACGTGCGCAATGGTACCCTCGCGCCGGCGAGAAGGACTGGCTGGAATCGGTGACCCGCGAGGTCAAGGCGGTGCGCGGCGGCGTCGGCTTCTGCGATGTCTCGACGCTCGGCAAGATCGACGTGCACGGCCCCGATGCCGGCGCCTTTCTCGATCGCGTCTACATCAACACCTTCTCCAGCCTCGCCGTTGGCAAGGCGCGCTATGGGCTGATGCTGCGCGAGGACGGCATCGTCTATGACGATGGCACGACATCGCGGCTGGCCGAGGACCACTATTTTCTGACCACCACCACGGCCAAGGCCGGGCTGGTGATGCAGCATCTCGAATTCTGCCGCCAGGTGCTGTTCCCGGAGCTCGACGTGCAGCTCACTTCCGTCTCGGACCAGTGGGCGCAATTCTCGATCGCCGGGCCGAAGACACGCGACCTGCTCAGGGAAATCGTCGACCCGGCCGAAGACCTTTCCAACGAAGGCTTTCCATTCATGGGCGCGCGCGAAGTAGCACTTCGCGGGGGCCTGAGGGCACGGCTGTTCCGTATCTCGTTCTCAGGCGAGATGGCTTTCGAGATTTCAGTGCCGGCGCGCTTTGGCGATGCCATGGCGCGCAATCTGATGCTGGCCGGCGCGCCATTCGGCGTGACGCCCTACGGCACCGAGGCGCTCGGCGTCATGCGCGTCGAAAAGGGCCACATCGCCGGACCGGAACTGAGCGGCACGACGACGGCGGCCGATCTTGGCCTGGGCAAGATGATGTCGACCAAGAAAGACTATATCGGCCGCGTCATGGCCGGACGCGAGGCGCTGGTAGCCCCGGACCGGCAGGTCGTCGTCGGCATCAAGCCGACGGACAAGGCACGCCGGCTGCGCTCCGGTGCGCACATCATCCCGAAGGGACAGACACCCGGCCCCGGCAACGACCAGGGCTATGTCACCTCGGTCTGCTTCTCGCCGACGTCGGATCAGTGGATCGGGCTCGCGCTTGTCGAACGCGGCCGCGAACGCATCGGCGAGATCGTGCATGGGCATGACCCGTTGCGCGGCGAAGACTACGATGTCGAACTCTGCAATCCCGTCTTCTACGATCCGGATGGAGGGCGCCAGCGTGGTTGATTTTTCCTGGGCTCCCCGCAGTCCCCTTGAAAAGGCGCTTGTTGCCGGCGTGCATGGTGCACGCGGTATCGAGGCCGGCGTCTCGCTGACCGAGATCCGCAATTTTGACCTGATCCAGATCATGGCGAGGCGCGGCCAAGGGGCTGATCTGGCGAAAGCGGCCAGGGCCCGTTTCGGCGCGGTGCCACCGGATGCGCCGAAGGCGGTACAGACTCCGGATGCCACGCTGATCTGGTCGGGGCCGGATCAGTTCTTCGTTCTGTCAAACGGCGGCAAGCACACGACGCAGACGTTGACGCCGGCATTCTCCGGCTCCGCCTCGCTGTCGGATCAGTCGCATGCACGGGTCTTGATCAGCATTTCGGGCGTCAAGGCACGCACCATGCTGGCGAAACTGTCTTCGATCGACTTGCACCCAACGACGTTCCCGGTTGGCGCCGCCGCCGCGACATCGATGGATCACACCAGCGTCACGCTCTGGCGCGGCGGCGATCGGCCGGATGGGCAGGCGGTGTTCAACCTTCTGGTGTTTGCGACCTTCGCCGAAAGCCTTTGGCATACGGTGCTGGATTCGGCTGCGGAGTATGGTGTCGATATCCGCCACAGCGAGGAACTGGTCTAGTTTTCAGTTTT
This sequence comes from Mesorhizobium sp. M7A.F.Ca.CA.004.04.2.1, assembly GCF_004022825.1. NCBI lineage: Bacteria > Pseudomonadati > Pseudomonadota > Alphaproteobacteria > Hyphomicrobiales > Phyllobacteriaceae > Mesorhizobium > Mesorhizobium sp. M7A.F.Ca.CA.004.04.2.1. The sequence continues at coordinate 153 of NZ_RZPH01000279.1, read as the reverse complement.
CGTCGGAATGGCCAATTCCGAGCGTCGGCGCCGCCCCTTGTATCTGCACGAGATGATTATGTGCGATGGAAGCGATTGAGCCTCGGGCCGGATGGCCATCCGGCCCGAGGCTTGGCGAAGTCGCCCGCTGCCCCTCCGGCTACAACCGTCAAT